>JBIKQY010000002.1:0-27364 GCA_044349465.1 Limnohabitans sp.
GGGATTCCGGGTCTGACGGCGGTGCAAGCGGTGATCCTGGCCGAGCGCCTGTCGGGTGATTTGCGCGGGCAGACGGTCTTGGTCACCGGGGCCTCGTCGGCGGTGGGCCACTACATCACGCAAATGGTGACGCAGGCCGGAGGCCGGGTGATTGGCACCGTGGGCTCTGAGGCCAAGGCAGCGCACGCCCGCGCTGCGGGCATGCAAGAGGCGGTGTTCTACAAAACCGAATCCGTACCCGAGCGGGTCAAGGCGCTCACGCAAGGGCGCGGGGCCGATGTGATCATCGACATGGATTTCTCAACCACCGCCGCCTGGGCCTCGCAAGGCGCTTTGGCCGCGCACGGCCAGGTGGTGTGTTACGGCTCGAACGCGCTGGAAGTTCCCCTGCCGTTTCGGCCCTGGCTCTACCAGTCCATGGGCGTGAAGTTCTTTTTGGTCTACGACCTGACAGCGGCCGACCGCCAAACGGCCGTGGCGCGTTTGTCGGGCATGCTGGCTGCCGGACAGTTGCAGCACAGCATCGGGGCGCGCTATGCGCTGGAACAGGTGGCGCAGGCACACCGCACCGTTGAAGCGGGGCAGACGGTGGGCAATGTGGTGATTGAGTTGTGAAGCGGGCGCGGCGGCAGGCTGACCGGGCAGGCCCTGAGCCCACGCCCGCGCTGAGCGCACAGACAGCCGCTGGTTTGCCGTTATGCTTGACGGGCTCACAAGCGTTCCTGTTTTTGTCCTGGTTTTTCTGATCGTTCATGGCTGCATCTCCCAAATCGCTCTCGGGCCTGGCCCCTTTTTTCAAGCCCTACCGCGTGGCTTTGGGTGTGGCGGCCTTGTTCCTCTTGCTGGCTGCAGGCACCACACTGGCTTTCCCGTGGGTCTTGCGCCAGTTGATCGACCAGGGCCTGGCCAGCGGCGCACCGGCTGACCAGCTGTCGGGCAATTTCTTGCAGCTGTTTGGCGTGGCGGCGGCCTTGGCGGTGTTTTCGGCGGGGCGTTACTACACCGTGAGCTGGCTGGGTGAGCGCATCACTGCCGACCTGCGCAACGCGGTTTACGGCCATGTGCTGAAACAAAGCCCGGCCTTTTTTGAAACCACGCAGTCGGGCGAGGTGCTCTCGCGCCTCACCAACGACACCACGCTGGTGCAAACCGTCGTGGGCTCTTCGTTTTCGATGGGCTTGCGCAATTTGGTCATGGGCACCGGGGCACTGATCATGCTGGTGTGGACCAACCCGGTGCTGATGCTGCAGGTGGTGGCGGTGCTGGTGGCGGTGATTTTTCCGAGTGTTTATTTGGGCCGCCGCGTGCGCCGCCTCTCGCGCACCAACCAGGATCGGGTGGCCGATTCGAGTGCCATTGCGTCTGAAGTGCTCAATGCCATCAGCGTGGTGCAAAGCTACACCGCCGAGGGCCGTGAAACACGCCGCTTTGTCGACTCCACCCTGCGCGCCCTGAGTTCCGCTTTGGGCCGTATACGCGCCCGGGCGGTGCTGGTGGGCTTCATCATCATGGCCTCCAGTGCCGTGTTGCTGTGGGGGCTGTACATGGGCACGCTGGCGGTGCGTACGGGCACCAGCACTGCCGGCCAGTTGGGCGAGACGGTGTTCTACGTCATCTTGCTGGCCAGCGCCTTTGCGGTGCTGGGCGAGGTGTACGGCGACTTGTTGCGCGCAGCGGGCGCGACCGAGCGCCTGATGGAGTTGCTGCACACCGAGTCGAATCTGAAAATAGCGGCCAAGCCCCAACAAGCGCCGTGGCCGCACGGTGGCTCGTCCTTGCAGCTGGAGTCGGTTCGTTTTCATTACCCCTCGCGCCCCGACACCTGGGCGCTGGACCAACTCACGGGCCAGATCCACTCCGGACAGACCGTGGCCGTGGTGGGCCCGAGCGGCGCGGGCAAGACCACCTTGTTCGATTTGCTGATGCGCTTTCACGACCCGCAGTCGGGCCGCATCGTGCTGGACGGTGTGCCGATCGACCAAATGGGCTTGCATGACTTGCGTGACCGCATGGCCATCGTGCCGCAGGAACCCGTGATTTTTTCCGGCACGGTGATTGAGAATATCCGCTACGGCCGCCCCGACGCCAGCCTGGAAGACGTGCATGCCGCCGCGCAAGCCGCGTATGCGCAAGAGTTCATCCGCGAGCTGCCCGAGGGTTTTGACACCTATTTGGGCGACCGGGGTGTGCGTTTGTCCGGCGGTCAGCGCCAGCGCATCGCCATTGCGCGGGCCATTTTGAAGAACCCGCCGCTTTTGTTGCTGGACGAAGCCACCAGCGCGCTCGATGCGCAAAGCGAAAAAATGGTGCAAGCCGCCCTGGACAAAGCCATGGTCGGCCGTACCACGCTGGTGATTGCCCACCGCCTGGCCACGGTGCAGCGCGCCGATGTGATCTGGGTGATGGAGCGCGGCCGCCTGATGGAGCAGGGCACCCACGCCGAGCTGCAAGCCAAAGGCGGGCTTTATGCCAGCCTGGCCGCTCTGCAGTTCAACGCTCTGTAGGAGCCCACCCCGTGGGCGATGGGCGTGGCACACGCCCTGACGCGCATCGCGCACAGGGTGCGCTCCTACAAGAGAACGTAAGGCCCCACCCCCCTGGGCCATGGGCATGGAACACGCCCCCGATGGCCCGACCCTCTGCGTTGACTCAATCTTTCTCGTGGACTTTGTCAGCCTTCGATGTATCGGCCTCTTGCGCCTCTTGCGCCGCCTTTTCCCTGGCCCGCTGCTGGCGCGTTTGCTCCTGCGCCTTGCGCACGTCGTGCATTTGCCAAAAGGCAAACACGAAGACCAGGCCAAAAATGCCCAGTTCCAACCAAATTCCCATGGCTTGACCCTCCGAGTGTTGGTGTGTCAATAAAGATTGACAGTATTTATTATCAGGTTATATTGACACTCATGCCTGTCAGCTTGTGTTGACAGGTCTTCCCTTTCGGAGGTCCCATGAGTCTGTTGACACGCACCGAACAAGCTTTGAGCGCCCATTTTGACCAAGCCGTTGGCGTGGGCGCGCCATCCCGGCTGGTGGCGGCCATGCGGCATGCGGTGTTTTCGGGTGGAGCCCGCATTCGCCCGCAGCTGTGCATGGCGGTGGCCACAGCTTGTGGTGACGATGCGCCCCAGCTGACCAATGCCGCCGCCGTGGCGCTGGAGTTGATGCATTGCGCCTCTTTGGTGCACGACGACATGCCGGCCTTTGACAATGCCGACACCCGGCGTGGCCGCCCCACAGTGCACAAAGCTTTCAGCGAGCCGCTGGCGCTGCTGGCGGGCGACGGCCTGATCGTCATGGCTTACCGCGTCTTGCTGCAAGCGGGTGCGCAGCGGCCCGAGCGACTGATCGCGCTGATGGACAACATGACCACGGGCGTGGGCCTGCCCAACGGCATCGTGGCCGGACAAGCCTGGGAGTGCGAGACCAGCGCCGATTTGGGGCAATACCAACGCGCCAAGACCGGGGCTTTGTTCGTTTCGGCCACCTGCGCGGGCGCGCTCAGCTGCGGCTACGAGCCCGAGCCCTGGGCCCCATTGGGGGCTTATTTGGGCGAGGCCTACCAAGTGGCCGACGACATCCGCGACGTGATCGCCGACGCCGCTACCCTGGGCAAGCCTGCCGGTCAGGATGCCCTGCACGCCCGCCCCAGCTCGGCCCAGGCGCTGGGCCTGGACGGGGCCATTGCCCACTTTGACCACCTGATCGAGCAGGCCGCTTCGTCGATTCCGGCCTGCTCGTGCCGCGACATGTTGCGCCAGTTGGTGCAGCTCGAAGCCGAACGCCTCGTGCCCAAGGCCCTGTGTGAAGGCTATTTCAAGACCCACCCGGCGGTGGCTCCGGCCCGCATCGGTGCCGCGCATTGAGCGCCCAAGACGCCACAAGCGAAGGAAGCCCCATGTCGCAACCCCTGGATCTGGCCGCATTGCAGGCCCACCCCGCCCCCAGTACGTTCAAGGACGCCTGGCAAGCGCGTTTGGAGCGCTGGTACGCACACCCCGGGCTGTACCAATGGTCGCTGCGCAACCCCCTCACACGCTGGCTCACACGCCGCCGCACCCGCAAGCTGTTCGACCTGATGGCCGGTTTTGTGCACAGCCAAGTGCTGCTGGGCTGTGTGCGGCTGGACCTGTTTCGTGCCTTGCACCACGCTCCTGCCAGCTTGAATGATCTGGCGCGTCGCACGGGCTTGGCCCCCGCGGTGCTGCAGCGCTTGCTGCTGTCGGCCGTGGCGCTGGGCCTGTTGGAGCACCGTAGCCAGGGTCGATTTGGTCTGGGCCCGCTGGGCGTGCCATTGGCACAGCACGAGGGCATCGCCCAGATGATCGAGCACAACCATTTGCTCTACCAGGACATGCAGGACCCGCTGCAGTTTTTGGGCAACGCCTGGAGCGGCGGCATGGCCGAGTACTGGCCTTATGCCCACGAAAAACCCGCTGTGGCCCTGCCCCAGGCCGAGGTGGACAAGTTCACCCGCTACTCCGAGCTGATGGCCGCCTCGCAGGGTTTTGTGGTGCAAGAGATCTTGTCGTCCTACTTTTTCGACGAACACCGCTGCGTGCTGGATGTGGGCGCGGGCCGGGGACGTTTTGTGAGCGAGCTGGCCGCGCACGCACCGCACCTGCAGTTCAAGATGTTCGACCTGCCCCCCGTGCTGGCGCTGGCCCGCGAAGGCCTGCAGGCCAAGGGCCTGAGCGAGCGGGTGGCCTTGCACCCGGGCAGTTTCCTGGATGACCCCTTGCCCGAGGGGGCCGATCTGATCACTTTGGTGCGTGTGGCACACGACCACCCGGATGCAGTGGTGCGGCAGATTTTGCAAAAAGCCCATGCCGCCTTGCCGGTCGGTGGGGTGTTGCTGCTGGCCGAGCCCATGGCCCAGCCTGATGAAGAGGCCGGTCAGCCTGGCGCGTCGGTCGATGCCTATTTTCACTTTTACCTGTTGGCCATGGGTGCAGGGCGTCTGCGCACCCCCCAAGAGCTGCAAGCCATGATGGAAGAGGCTGGTTTTACGCATGTGGAGCAGGTGCCCAACGCCATGCCCATCCATGCACGCATCCTTGTGGGGCGCAAGTCTCAGTGTTTACCCTTGGTTTCCGAAAAAAGTGTCAATTAACTTTGACATGTTTTGATGTAAAGCAAAGAATACAAGCATGAAATCCCAAGCCGTCGTTTTCAACAGCCCCAAGCAACTGAGCTTGCAGGCCCTGGACTTGCCCGAGCTGCAGGCCGGTCAGCTGGATGTGGCCGTGGAGTTCAGTGGCATCAGCACCGGCACCGAGCGCATGCTCTGGGACGGCAGCATGCCGCCCTTCCCGGGCATGGGCTACCCCTTGGTGCCGGGTTATGAGACGGTGGGCCGCGTGGTGCGCGCTGCACCAGAATCGGGCATGCAGGTCGGGCAACGCGTGTTTGTGCCGGGGGCCAACTGCTTCACCGGGGTCAAAAGTCTGTTTGGTGGTGCCGCATCACGCTTGGTGGTCACCGAGCAAAAAGTCGTTCCCGTGGCCGAACATCTGGGCGCGCAATCGGTGCTGCTGGCGCTGGCCGCTACGGCTTACCACGCAGTGTCGGGCGGTGGTCAGCAAGACCCGTTTGCCCCACCTGAGCTCATCATTGGCCATGGTGTCATGGGTCGCTTGTTGGCGCGCCTCACGGTGGCCGCAGGCTTGCCTGCACCCACCGTGTGGGAAACCCAAACCGAGCGCTTTGCCGGGGCTGAGGGTTACACCGTCATGCAGCCGCAAGACGACCCCCGCCGCGACTACGGCACGATTTACGACGTGAGCGGCGATGGCAGCCTGCTCAACAGCCTGATCCAGCGCCTGCGTCCCGGTGGCGAACTGGTGCTGGCGGGTTTCTACAAACACGACCTGTCTTTCGCTTATGCACCGGCCTTCATGCGCGAGGCCCGCCTGCGCATCGCCGCCGAGTGGAAGCGCCCTGATTTGTTGGCCGTCAACGAGCTGGTACACACCGGCCGCTTGTCGCTCGACGGTTTGATCACCCACACCCAGCCATCGACGCATGCTGGTTCTGCCTACGAGACCGCCTTCGGAGATGCGAGCTGTCTCAAGATGATCCTTGATTGGAGTGCCACCTCATGAACACCGATACCGCAACCACCCAGCCCATCAAATTTGTCGAAGTGCTGCGCCGCGAGGCCGATGTTGAACCCGACGCCGTAAGCACCAGCGAAGTGACCAAAGAGACACAAATCATTGCCATTTATGGCAAGGGCGGCATTGGCAAAAGTTTCACGCTGGCCAACCTGTCGTACATGATGGCCCAGCAGGGCAAAAAAGTGCTGCTGATCGGCTGCGACCCCAAGAGCGACACCACCAGCTTGTTGTTTGGTGGCAAAGCTTGCCCCACCATCATTGAAACCTCATCCCGCCTCAAACTCTCGGGCCAGGCCGTGAGCATTGGCGATGTGTGCTTCAAGCGCGACGGCGTGTTTGCCATGGAACTCGGCGGCCCCGAGGTCGGTCGCGGCTGCGGCGGTCGCGGCATCATCCACGGCTTTGAAACGCTCGAAAAACTGGGCTTCCACGATTGGGGCTTTGACTACGTGTTGCTCGACTTTTTGGGCGACGTGGTGTGCGGCGGTTTCGGCCTGCCGATTGCCCGTGACATGTGCCAAAAAGTCATTGTGGTGGCCAGCAACGATTTGCAGTCGCTGTATGTCGCCAACAACGTGTGCAGCGCGGTCGAATACTTCCGCAAGCTCGGCGGCAACGTCGGCGTGGCCGGCATGGTCATCAACAAAGACGACGGCACGGGCGAAGCCCAAGCCTTTGCCACCAACGCCGGCATTCCTGTGTTGGCCGCGATCCCGGCCAACGAAGACATCCGCCGCAAAAGCGCCAGCTACGAAATCATCGGCCGGCCTGACGGCGAGTGGGGCCCGCTGTTTGCCGAGCTGGCCAAGAACGTGGCCGAAGCCCCGCCCCAGCGCCCCAAGCCCCAAACACAAGACCAGTTGCTGGGCTTGTTCAGCGCCGATGTGGTCGGTCGCAACGTGGTGCTCGAACCTGCCACCGTGTTCGACATGGTGGGCAAGAACGAAGACATCAAGCCTTCGCTGGAAGTCGTCTACGACGCTGCTTGAACGCAGCCACCGACACACCACAGGTAACAGCCATGACACGCACCATCCCGATTCACCCCAGCCCTCAAGCTGCGAACCCCGCAGGCCTGCAAGGCGACGGCCTGGGTTGCCACGCAGGCACCGATGCCATGGTGGCCGCAGCCAAAGAGGCGGGCAAATCCGAAGTGCTCGACCAATACGCCCGCGACTACCCGCGCCAGCCTGATGCCGGGCCGCACGACCAGCCTCAAAGCATGTGCCCAGCGTTTGGTTCGCTGCGTGTGGGTTTGCGCATGAAGCGCACCGCCACCATTTTGTCGGGCTCGGCTTGCTGTGTGTACGGCTTGACGTTCACCTCGCACTTTTACGGCGCGCGCCGCAGCGTGGGTTATGTGCCCTTCAACTCGGAGTCGCTGGTCACGGGCAAGCTGTTTGAAGACATCCGCGATGCGGTGCATGCCGAGGCCGACCCTAAACAAGTCGACACCATCATCATCATCAACCTGTGTGTGCCCACCGCCAGCGGCGTGCCGCTGCAGCTCTTGCCCAAAGAGATCAACGGTGTGCGCATCATCGGTATTGACGTGCCCGGTTTTGGCGTGCCCACCCATGCCGAGGCCAAAGACGTGCTGGCCGGGGCGATGCTGAAATACGCCCGCGAAGAAATCATCAGTGGCCCGGTGGCCGCACCCCGCGCAGGCCGTGGCGACAAACCCACGGTGGCCCTGCTGGGCGAAATGTTCCCGGCCGACCCGGTCATCATTGGTCAGATGTTGGCCCCCATGGGCCTGGCCGCAGGCCCGGTGGTGCCCACCCGCGAGTGGCGCGAGTTGTATGCCGCGCTCGACTGCAGCGTGGCCGCCGCCATTCACCCGTTCTACACCGCCAGCGTGCGTGAATTCAAAGCCGCAGGTCGCCCCGTGGTGGGCTCGGCCCCTGTGGGCCTCGAAGGCACACAAGACTGGCTGCAAAACATCGGTCAAGCTGCAGGCATTGCCCAGTCGCAGATCGATGTGGCCCGCAACCAGGCCCTCACGCAAATGCGTGGCCTCTTGATGCAAAAACCGATTTCGGGCCGCATCACCCTGAGCGGCTACGAAGGCTCGGAGTTGTTGGTGGGTCGCTTGTTGATCGAATGTGGTGCCGATCTGCGCTACGTCGGTTCAGCCTGCCCGGCGACCGAGTGGAATGCCCACGACATCGAATGGCTCAAGGCCAAAGGCGTGCAGGTGCAAATGCGCGCCTCGCTGGAGCAAGACCTGAACGCCATGTACGAATACCGGCCGCAGCTGGCCATCGGCACCACACCCGTGGTGCAGATCGCCAAGCAAAACAGCGTGCCCTCGCTGTACTTTACCAACCTGATTTCGGCCAGGCCCCTGATGGGTGTGGCCGGTGCCGGTTCGCTGGTGCAGGTGGTGCAAGCGGCCATGGGCAACCAGGCCCGCTTTGACGCCATGAAAGATTTCTTTGGCGATGTGGGCGCAGGTCACGCCGCCGGTGTGTGGGAGTCGGTGCCCAAAGACCGCCCCGAGTTCAAAGCCGAAACTCGCCGCCAGATTGAAAAGCTTTTGAAGAAGCGTAAAGCCGAGGAGATGGGCTCATGAACCAAGTGTCTCCTCCTCCAAGCACGGTGGCCAAGCCCAAGTCGCCCCTGATCCTCGACCACGACCGTGCAGGCGGTTACTGGGGCGCGGTGTATGTGTTCACCGCCATCAAGGGCTTGCAAGTGGTGATCGACGGCCCAGTGGGCTGCGAAAACCTGCCCGTGACCTCGGTGCTGCACTACACCGATGCCTTGCCACCCCACGAGTTGCCGATTGTGGTGACGGGTTTGGCTGAAGAGCAGCTGGGCCGCGAAGGCACCGAAGGCGCGATGAAACGCGCCCACGCCACACTCGACCCCGAACTGCCCGCCGTGGTGGTGACCGGCTCCATTGCCGAGATGATCGGCGGCGGCGTCACGCCCGAAGGCACGAACATCGCCCGCTTTTTGCCGCGCACCATCGACGAAGACCAGTGGCAATGCGCCAACCGCGCCATGTACTGGTTGTGGAGTGAATACGGCCTGCGCAAAGTGCCTGCGCGCAAACCCTTTGAAGAACGTCCTGTGGGCGAAAAGCCCCGCGTCAACATCATTGGCCCTTGCTACGGCACCTTCAACAGCCCGAGCGACCTGGCCGAAATTCGCCGTCTGGTGCAAGGCATAGGTGCAGACGTCAACATGGTCTTCCCACTGACCAGTCACCTGGCCGACGTGTCGCGCCTGGTCGAGGCCGATGTGAACATCTGCATGTACCGAGAATTTGGCCGCATGCTGTGCGAGGCGCTGGAGCGCCCCTATTTGCAAGCGCCCATTGGTTTGCACAGCACCACCAACTTCCTGCGCAAGTTGGGTGAGTTGTTGCACCTGGACCCTGAGCCTTTCATCGAGCGTGAGAAGCACACCACCTTGAAGCCCATGTGGGACCTGTGGCGCTCGGTCACGCAAGACTTTTTTGCCACCGCCAGCTTTGCGGTGGTGGCGGGCGAGACCTATTCACGGGGCCTGAAAAACTTCCTCGAAAACGAAATGGGCTTGCCTTGCCGCTTCAGCGTGTCGCGCACCGCAGGCAACAAGACCGACAACGCCGCTGTGCGCGAATTGGTCAAGACCCAGACGCCGCTGATCATGTTCGGCAGCTACAACGAGCGCATGTACCTGAGCGAGATCTCGGGCGGCAGCCCGATGCGCGCGGCCTTCATTCCCGCGTCCTTTCCCGGCGCGATCATCCGCCGCCACACCGGCACGCCCTTCATGGGCTACAGCGGTGCGAGCTACGTGATCCAGGAAGTGTGCAATGCGCTGTTTGACGCGCTGTTCCACATCTTGCCGCTGGGCACCGACATGGACAAAGTCGAAGCCACACAAGCGCGTGGCGTGGTCGCTCCGAATGCCAGCTGGCAAGACCAGGCCCAGCAGCGCCTGCGCGATGTGGTGCAGAGCCAGCCTGTGCTGGTGCAGATATCAGCGGCCAAGCGATTGCGCGACCAAGCCGAACAACTCTCGCACGCCCAGGGCCACAGCGAAGTCACCGAAGACCATGTGAACGCGGCCAGCCGCGAACTGGGCTTGGGGGTGGCGGCATGAGTCGCGCCCCAACCAATACACCAGCAGGTGCCGCCAAAGGCGGTGCCGCTGATCCGATGTCGTGGCCTTTGGCTGCGGATGCCCATCTGCGCGGGCTGTGCGCAACCCGGGTCGCAAGGCCTCTTTAAAAGGAGCAAACATGTCCACCAAGACATCAATTTCCGGACTCACCGATGAGGAAGCCCAGGAGTTCCACCATTACTGGATGCAAGGCACCGTAGGCTTTACAGCAGTTGCTGTTCTGGCCCACATCCTGGTCTGGGCGTGGCGTCCCTGGTTCTGATTCAGAGCCTGTTTTTTCATCCATAGATTGACGGAGTCACTGTCATGCAAAACACCACCCACCTCAATGAGGCCCATTCGCGTGCGGATGAGTCTCCTGCTTACTGGTCCATTTTCCTCATCGGATTCGGATGCCTGTTTGTGGTCGTCGTACTGGCCAAACTGGTCGGCGTTCACTGGCGGGATTTGTTGCCCGGTGCTGAAGATGCCAAGAGCATGAGTCAGGGAGTCAAAGCTGCGGTGTACACCTTCATGTCCCACATCATTTAGGAGATTCACCATGTGGAGAATTTGGCGACTTTACGACCCTTTGCGTGCCATGGTGCTGCAGGGTATTTTCTTGTTTGGCCTGGCCGCGATGATTCACCTCATCTTGCTCAGCACCAACAAATTCAACTGGCTCGACGGCGCGAAAAAGCCAGTCGCTGCATCGGCGCAAAACTCGCCGCTGCCGACTGCTGTGGCTTCGCTCCCAGCGTCCAAGTCCTGATCCAGGACTTGCCGTCCAGGTGCTGCCATTGAGCTACGTTCAATGCGGCACCTGTTCATCCACTGAAGCAGGAGGACCCTACCATGGCCATGCTAAGTTTTGAAAAAAAGTACCGTGTTCGCGGTGGTACCCTGCTGGGTGGTGATTTGTTCGACTTTTGGGTCGGCCCTTTTTACGTCGGTTTCTTCGGCGTCACAACCCTATTCTTTTCGTTCCTGGGCACGGCCCTGATCTTGTGGGGCGCCTCACAAGGCCCGACCTGGAACATTTGGCAAATCAGCATCGCACCGCCTGATTTGTCCTATGGCTTGCGCTTTGCGCCCCTGATGGAAGGCGGCCTGTGGCAGCTCATCACGGTGTGTGCCATTGGCGCGTTCGGCTCGTGGATGATGCGCGAAGTCGAAATCTGCCGCAAGCTGGGTATGGGCTTTCATGTGCCCGTGGCCTTCGGTGTCGCCATTTCGGCTTACGTCACTTTGGTGGTGGTGCGCCCGGTGCTCATGGGCGCTTGGGGCCATGGCTTTCCGTATGGCATCTATAGCCACCTGGACTGGGTCTCCAACGTGGGCTACCAGTACCTGCACTTTCATTACAACCCGGCGCACATGATCGCCGTGAGTTTCTTCTTTGCCAGCGTGTTTGCCTTGTCGCTGCACGGTGGTCTGGTCCTTTCTTCTACCAATCCACAGCCTGGACAAGTGGTGAAGACCCCAGAGCACGAGGACACCTTTTTCCGGGATTTCATCGGTTATTCCGTAGGCACCTTGGGCATCCACCGCGTCGGCCTGTTCCTGGCGCTGGCAGCTGTTTTGTTCAGTGCACTGTGCATTGTGCTCAGTGGCCCCTTCTGGAGCCGTGGCTGGCCCGAGTGGTGGAGCTGGTGGCTGAACCTGCCGATCTGGTCCCAGTGGCCCGTTTGAGTCGGACTGCACAACCCGTCCGAACCTGAAGAATTGAGGAGTACCGCAAATGGCCGACTATCAAAACCTGTTCACCACGGTGCAAGCCGTGGGTCCAGTCCACCACGGGGTGGAACTGGGTCACGGCAACAGCCCGCGCACCGGACAACCCGTGATCAATTACTGGCTCGGCAAGCTGGGCAACGCCCAGTTGGGTCCGATCTATCTTGGCGGCTTGGGCCTGGCGTCTCTCGTGTTCGGGATGATCGCCTTCACCCTGATCGGCATGAACATGCTGGCCTCGGTCAATTACGACCCCATCCAGTTCGTGCGCCAGTTGTTCTGGCTTTCACTGGAGCCGCCACCGCCAAGCTACGGCTTGAGCATGCCCCCACTCAATCAGGGCGGCTGGTTCCTGATCGTGGGCTTGTTTCTGACCGCATCCATCATGTTCTGGTGGGCGCGCACTTACCGACGCGCCGTTGAGCTGGGCATGGGCCTGCACATCGCATGGGCGTTTGCTGCGGCCATCTGGTTGTTCCTGGTGTTGGGTTTGTTCCGCCCCATCTTGATGGGTTCATGGGGTGAGGCTGTGCCCTACGGCATCTTCTCCCACCTGGACTGGACAGCAGCCTTCTCGCTGCGGTATGGCAACCTGTTCTACAACCCGTTCCACGCGCTGTCTATCGTGTTCCTTTATGGCTCGGCCCTGCTGTTTGCCATGCACGGTGCCACCATTTTGGCGGTGACACGTTACGGCGGTGAGCGCGAGATCGAGCAGATCACCGACCGGGGCACAGCTTCCGAGCGTGCCGCCTTGTTCTGGCGCTGGACCATGGGTTTCAACGCCACCATGGAATCGATTCACCGTTGGGCCTGGTGGTTCGCGGTCCTGTGCCCCATCACTGGCGGCATCGGCATCTTGCTCACCGGCACGGTGGTGGACAACTGGTACCTGTGGGCCATCAAACATGGCGTGGCACCGCCTTATCCCGAAATCTTTCCAGCGATGGCTGACCCCGCGCTGAGCACTGGAGGCAAGCCATGAGCACGAACACATTCAACACCCAACAAGGGGCAGGTCGGTGGCTCAAAGGCTTGGGCCTGGCCTTGGTCGGCCTGGTGCTGGCCGGGTGCGAGCGTCCGATTCCTGAATCGGTGCAAAGCGGCTACCGGGGCACCGGCATGGCGCAGGTCTACAACGCCCGTCTGCTCGAAGTCAAAACCGAAAAGAATCAGCCGCCAGTGGCCATTCCATCGGCGGGCTCTGATGGTCCCAAGGCTTCGCAGGCCTACAAGAACGTCAAGGTGCTGGGTGACTTGAGCGTGGGCGATTTCAACCGCCTGATGGTCTCCATGACCAGCTGGGTCGCGCCCAACGAAGGCTGCGCCTATTGCCACGCCTTACCCAACTTCGAAGACGACAGCAAGTACACCAAGGTGGTGGCGCGCCGCATGGTCGAGATGACACAGCACATCAACGCCGACTGGCAGCCCCACGTCGCCCAGACTGGCGTGACCTGCTACACCTGTCACCGGGGCGAGCCCGTGCCCAGCGCCATCTGGTTCAAGTCCAACCCACAACCTTATGGCTCGAATTTCATGGGCGACAAGGCCGGACAAAACGAACCTTCGGCGGTGGTCAATTTGTCCTCCCTGCCCAACGACCCCTTCACCCCGTTTTTGCTGGACAAGCAAAACATCCGCGTGAATGGTCCCACGGCGCTGCCGTCTGGCAACCGTCAGTCGATCAAGCAGGCCGAGTGGACCTACGGGCTGATGACGCACATGTCGACTTCGCTGGGCGTGAACTGCACCTATTGCCACAACACGCAGTCGTTCCAGAACTGGGAAAACAGCCCGCCACAGCGTGTGACGGCTTGGCACGGCATCCGCATGGCGCGGGACCTGAACCTGACCTTCATGGAGCCTTTGACCGAAGTCTTCCCGGCGCACCGCAAGGGCCCCATGGGTGACGTGGCCAAGATGAACTGCGCGACTTGCCACCAAGGTGCTTACAAGCCACTCAATGGCGCGCCCATGGCCAAGGACTTCCCTGAATTGCTCAAGCCTGCCATGGCCGCGGCCAAGGTGGCTGCAGCGCAATCAGCAGCACCCGCCACAGCCTCCAAGTAGTTACGCACGGCCTTCGCCCCTTCACCGGACCCCCGTCATGGACGCACTCCCCACACTTCATGACCCGCTGTCCGGCGTGGTGGTGGTGTTGCTGGCCGACTTTTTGCGCCAGCACCAAGGCTGGGGTTGGTTGCGTCTGGTGGCGGGCGCTACGCCCTACAAGGACGTGCCCGGCCTGACCATGGTCAAAGTGATGGGCAGTGGCCACGGTGGGGGCTTCAGCCTGCGCCCTAGCGCCACGCACCAGGGCCTGATCTGCACCTTCAGCCACCTCGATTTGGCGCTGAAGTTTCTGGACAGCCCGGCCATACAGGCCTACCGCAGCCGCGCCCGCGAATGCTGGACGGGGGTGTTGTCGGTGCAATCGGCCAGGGGGCATTGGGACAAACAAGCCTGGCAAACGAGCAGTGCGCAAGCGCTGGGTGTGTGGGGTGATCAGGCTGCTCAAAGCGAGGGCCTGGACGGCAGGCCGAACAGCAGACCCTTTGCCGTGCTCACCCGTGCCAGCATCGTGCCCACCAAGGCCATGGCTTTTTGGCGCTATGCCCCGGCAGCGCAAGCTGACCTGGGCCAGGCCCCCGGTTGTCTGCTGGCCATGGGTTTGGGCGAAGCCCCTTTGGTGCGCCAATGCACCTTCAGCCTTTGGCAAGACACAGCGGCCATGCTGCAGTACGCCCGCCAAGGCGCGCACCAGGTGGCCAGTGCAGCGGCTTACAAACACCAGTTTTTTTCCGAATCGCTGTTTGTGCGCATGCAGGTGCTGCAAATGGCAGGGGTCTGGCAAGGCCGCAGCTTTGATGCGCCCATCTTGACCGTGCAAAGCACGGCCCCAGCCGATGCACCACTGGTCGGGTCCCACCTTGCCGGTGTGCCCAGCCTGGAGGCCAGCCATGTCTGATCACCGTGTCGTCATTGTGGGCGCGGGCATGGGTGGTTTGTGCAGCGCCATCACCCTGGCGCACCAGGGGCTGGATGTCACCGTGGTTGAAGCTTCGGGCGCGCCCGGCGGCAAGGTGCACAGCCGCGAGGTGAATGGCGCACAGATTGACAGCGGCCCCACCGTGTTCACCATGCGTTGGGTGTTTGATGCCTTGCTGCGCAGCGTGGGCACCAGCGTTGAGGCGGAGATGCAGATCACGCCTTTGACTGTGCTGGCAAGGCATTTCTGGCCCGATGGCAGCCAACTCGATTTGTCGGCCAACGCGCAAGAGAGCGAAGCGGCCATTGCCGCTTGGTCCAGCGGTGACGAAGCGCGGCGCTTCAGAGATTTTTGCAAGACCACACGCCAGCTCTACGCCACGCTCGAAGGCCCCATGATCCGTGCTCAGCGCCCCAGCATGGGCGGCTTCATGGGCGATTTGGGGTTCAAAGGCCTGGGCGTGTTGGCCCAACTCGGCCCGATGCGCAGCCTGTGGCAACAGCTCGGCCACCAATTTTCTGACCCGCGTTTGCGCCAGTTGTTTGCGCGCTACGCCACCTACTGCGGCTCATCACCCTGGCAGTCGCCCGCCACCCTCATGCTGATCGCCCAGGTCGAAATGGACGGGGTCTGGTCGGTCGAAGGCGGCATGGTCGGCATGGCCCAAGCCCTGGCCCGTGTGGCCCGCCGCCGTGGCGCGGTGTTCCGTTACCACAGCACCTGTGCGCGCATCGAGCAGCGCCAGGGCCGGGTGTGCGGTGTGCATTTGCAGTCGGGTGAATTTTTGCCAGCCGAACGCGTGATCTTTAATGGCGACGCCGCCGCTTTGCGTCAAGGCTTGCTGGGCGATGATGCGCGCCGCGCTGTGCCGCAAGCCGCGCCACCGCGCTCTTTGTCGGCTTTGACCTGGTCCATGCACACCCCCGCCGAGGGCGTGGCGCTGGACCGGCACAACGTGTTTTTCCAGAACACCTATGCCAGCGAGTTCGAAGACATCTTCGAGCGCCAGCGCCTGCCCGAAAGCCCCACGGTCTATGTCTGCGCGCAAGACCGTCCCGCCACGCTGGCACCTGGCCAGGCCGAGCGCATTTTTTGTTTGGTCAACGCCCCCGCCTGCGGTGATGGCAACGCAATCACCGAGGAGGCTTTAGAACAATGCCAAACGCACACCTTTCAGCACCTGCGTCAGCTGGGCCTGAATCTGCAACCCACCACGACGAACAGCATTCGCACGAGTCCGCAGGACTTTCATCGGCGGTTTCCAGCCAGCGGCGGGGCTCTGTACGGGCAGGCGACGCACGGCTGGACCAGCATCTTCAGCCGACCTGGCTCGACCACACCCCTGCAGGGCCTGTATCTGGCGGGGGGCAGCGTGCACCCGGGGCCGGGCGTGCCGATGGCGGCTTTGTCCGGGCAGCGGGCGGCCGAGGCGCTGATGGCGAGCCTCGCTTCGACCAGCACGTTCCCGACGGGGGCTACCTTTGGTGGTATGTCGACGCCATGAGTGACGACGGCCAACACGGCATCACGCTCATTGCGTTTGTCGGCAGTGTGTTTTCGCCTTATTACGCTTGGGCCCGCAAGCGCGGTGCGGCCAATCCCGACCAACACTGCGCCCTGAACGTGGCCATCTACAGCAAAGGCCAAGGCCGCTGGGCCATGACCGAGCGTGGCCAGCGCCACTGCGCTCGCAGCGCTCGCCAGTTCACCATTGGCCCGAGCCAACTGAGCTGGGATGGTGACTGCTTGACCATCGACATCGACGAGGTGTGTGTGCCCATACCGCGCCGCGTGCGTGGCCGCATCAAGCTGTGGCCGCAGCAATTGTTTGGCTACTCCACGCCTTTGGATGTGGCGGGGCAGCACCGCTGGGGACCCTTGGCCCCGGCCTCGCGCATTGAGGTGGACCTGAACACCCCCGACTTGAAATGGCAAGGCCACGCTTACCTCGATTCAAACGAAGGCGACGAGCCGGTGGACCGGGGTTTTCACACTTGGGACTGGTCCCGCGCCCGCACACGCGATGGCAGCACCGTGGTGTTTTATGACATGCAAGCGCCCGGCGCCGAAGACCGTGTGCTTTCGCTGCGCTTCACGCCGCAAGGCGCGGTCGAGCCCATCGCCACACCACCGGCGCAGCGCCTGCCCAAGACCGGCTGGCGCATCGACCGCCGCATGCGCAGCACGCAGGCCGTGCGTGTGCACGAACAACTTGAAGACACGCCGTTTTACCAGCGTGCCTTGCTGCAATTTGACTACGCGGGCGAGCCCCTGCTTGCCTTTCATGAAACCCTGTCGGTGCCACGTTTGGTGTCACCGGTGGTTCAAGCCATGCTGCCGTTTCGCATGCCAAGGCGGGCTTGAGATGAACAACCTTGAACCTTATTTCAAGGCAACCCCATTCCTGGCCGCGGTGGCCAAGAATAGCCCTCGTGCGGGCCGTGCACGTCTTCTGCAAGGAGAAAACTATGTCTAACTCAGACAAAGTCTGGCCAACGGGTCTGACCGAGGCCGAATCGGAAGAGATTCACCGCAATCTCATCCAGGGTACGCAGATCTTCGGCATGATTGCCGCATTTGCTCACCTGCTGGCCTACATCTATTCACCCTGGCTCAAGTAAAGGAAAATCATCATGATCTACTCCAAAATGTGGTGTGTGGTGAAGCCTTCGGTTGGTATTCCAGTGTTCATTGCGGCTGTGGCGATCTCGTCCTTCAGCGTGCACTTGGCCCTGACGACGAACACCACCTGGGTGAAAAGCTTCTTGAACGGTGGTACCAAAGTGGTCGCGACAGCGCCTACTGCGGATGCTGCGGTGAAGAAGTAAAGGGTGAAAGCCCGAACGGCCAGGCGCGAAAGCGCCTGGTCTTTCTCTCGATTTATGAACACCACCAAAAATCGCAGCAACTGGGGCATGGCTTTGGCCAGTTGGGGTCCCCGGTTTCTCCCCTTTGCCGACGCCGCCAGCGATGACTTGCCGCTGTCGCGTTTGCTGCGCTTGTCGCTGTTTCAAATTTCTGTCGGCATGGCCATGGTCATGCTGGTGGGCACCCTCAACCGCGTGATGATCGTGGAGCTCAAAGTCTCCGCCACGCTGGTGTCCTTCATGGTGGCGCTGCCCCTGCTCATTGCACCCTTGCGTGCCCTCATCGGTTTTCGGTCTGACAACCACCGCTCGCAACTCGGTTGGCGGCGTGTGCCCTACATCTGGATGGGAAGCTTGTTGCAGTTTGGTGGGTTCTCCATCATGCCTTTTGCGCTGCTGGTGCTCGCCGGTGCCGGGCAGGCCAGCCAAGCCCCGGCCTGGGTCGGCCAGCTGGGTGCGGCGGGCGCGTTTTTGTTGGTGGGCTTGGGCATGCACACGGTGCAAACCGCAGGCCTGGCTTTGGCCACCGACCTGGCCCCGCCCGAGCGCCAGCCGCAGGTGGTGGGCCTCATGTACGTCATGCAGCTGATCGGCATGATCGGCAGCGCCCTGGTACTGGGTTATTTGCTGCATGACTACAGCCCCGGCCAGCTGATTCGCGTGGTGCAGGCCGTGGCCGTGACCACGCTGGTGCTGAACGTGATCGCCTTGTGGAAGCAAGAGCCGCGCAGCCGTCTGCGCAAGCCTGGCACGCCGATCGAGCACAGTTTTGCGCAAGCTTGGCAACTGTTTTGTCAAGGGCCCCACACCCTGCGGCGCTTGCTGGCGGTGGGCCTGGGCACCATGGCCTTCACCATGGAAGACGTCTTGCTCGAACCCTATGGTGGCGAGATTTTGCACATGAGCGTGTCCAGCACCACCTTGCTCTCGGCCACCTTGGCGCTGGGCGGCTTGCTGGGTTTTGCCTGGGCCTCGCGCGTGCTGGGGCGCGGCGGCGATGCCTACCGAATGTCTGGCTGGGGGGCCTGGATCGGTTTGCCCGCCTTTGTCTCCGTCATTGCCTCAGGCCCTTTGGCCATGCCCACCTTGTTTGTGCTGGGCATTTTTCTGATTGGTTTGGGCGGTGGTCTGTTTGCCCACGGCACCCTCACGGCCACCATGCAGCTGGCCCCGCCAGGCCAGATCGGTCTGGCCATGGGTGCCTGGGGGGCTGTGCAGGCCACGGCCGCTGGTGTGGGCATGGCCGCAGGCGGCTTGGTGCGCGACGGTGTGGCGCTGATCAGCAGCCCTGTCATGGGGTACTCGACTGTTTACGCCATCGAAATCCTTTTGCTGGGGCTGACCCTGTGGGCCATGGGACCTTTGATGCGCGCACCTGTACGCAGCCCCGCCCGTTCAGCATAATAAGACACTGTTTTTCTTAACCCCACCCCTTGCCTCACAAAGGAACCGCCATGGAAATCAAAAACATCCTTATCATCATGTTCGTGGTCTTTGGCCTGTTCATGCTGGCCAACTGGTTCAACCGCCCCAAAGGCCCGCGCAAGTAAAGCGCCCATGTTCAGGGCTTGTGCCCAAAATTTCGCCCACAAAAAAGCCGCTCGAAAGCGGCTTTTTTGTGGGCGACTGAATCAGATCAGTTGCGTGTGTCGCGGTAACCGCTGCCGTAGCCGGTGCTCGGCTCTTTGGGCTTGGAAATGTTGACCACGATCGATCGACCGCTGACCGACATGCCATTCAGGCCGGTGATGGCGGCTTGGGCTTCTTCGGCGCTGGACATTTCGACAAAGGCGAAACCCTTGGAGCGACCGGTGTCGCGGTCCATCATGACCTTGGCTGACAGCACGCCGCCAAAATCAGAAAAGTTTTGACGCAAGCTGGCGTCGTCGATGGTGTAGGGCAAGTTGCCCACGTAAATTTTGCTGCTCATGGTTGAGCCTTTCAGAGAGGTGGCGTGGCAGCTTCAAAACGAAGCCGACATGCAGGGAAAAGCGGTTGCCTGGCCAAAGCCGGGAAGCCGCATGGAAACGCACAGGGGCCGTGAGGCCTTAGCGCATTTGTTCGGGGCTGGGGCTGTTTTGCAGCCAGTCGCGCGTGGTGTCGAGGACATGGCGCGCAGCATGTTGGGTGAAAGCACAAGCCGTGCGGTGCAGGGCAGCCGTCAGGTCCAGGCCTTGCAAAGCAGGGCGAGCCTGGCGCAAAGCCGTGGCAGCGGTTGTTCGGCCAAGGCCGGTGCAAAAAGGGTGTGTCGGGGGCGAAGCGACTTGGGAGCCCGTGCGGGTAGTAATCGGAGAAATCAAAATCAATCGAGTCGTCAACCATCCAGGGGCTGACGCAGAGCTGTGAGAAAAATGCCGAGGCCTGCAGCTCAACAGGACACGGTGTTCGAAGTCAATCGATGCCGAAGCAGACGCCTTGTGAGCCATCTGCGTGTTGTTCATGCGGGTAAAGCAGAACAATCACAGAATATATTCTCATTTGAAATAAAAGTCAAATTTTTTATTTCCATCAGTTTTAAAGATCTCAAAGCCCGTTCACCACGTGGCGCACCAACAGGGCCGACAGCACCCACATGCTCACGCCGCAAGCCCTGACGCAAGACAAAGGCGTTTTGCGCGCCAATGGCCACGATCAGGCCGAGGCCCAAAAACAGGCCTTGGGCAAAGACAGGCCAAGCCCATCCAACGTTTGCTTGTACACCCATGGGATGCGCGCTTCAGAGCGGGAAATGATTGAAAAGAGCGAGATGGCGCCGGGTTTATCAGGGGCTGATCGCTCGGGCGCACAGACTGTCAGGGCGGGTCGTTGACGCTTGCCGCTGCTGTTCGGTTATTCCAAACAGTTCAATTTGCTGGCATCCGAATCGGTTGCCCTGCCTCCAGCAAATCCATCACCTGCTGCATGACCTGCGCTCCAGTGGCCGAATAGGGGTCAAAGTCGGGGTGCTGCAGCCTGACCATGGGGTCGTCCACCGACAGGTGCACGAGGGCCATCGACCATTGGCCAAAGCGGCGTTCATGGATTTCTTCGTAGTGCAGGATCTCCACGTCCCGGTGGCGGGTGTCGGCGCTGATGCGTCGGTACAGCGCATTGATGCGGCTGCGCTCGCCTTCGATCACTTGAAAGAAAAAGCCTTGGCCTTGACACAGCACGCCCGTGATGCCTTGAGCGGGGTTGTTGGCTTGTGCCTGCGCCAGGATGGTTGTGGTCATGGTGGTGGTTTGTGGGCCGACGGCGAGGCTCACATACAGCAGACGCACATTGATGCTGTGGCTGGGGACTCTCATGGTGCGGGGCTCATGACGTTTGGTGCAGCGCGTTGCGGTCCAGACGCTCGGTTTCGCGGCGCTCAAACAGATTGAGCATCCAAGCCACGCGCTGGGGCATGGCACGGTTGGGGAAATATGCTTTGTTACCGGTTTGCTGTGTCGCAGCTTGGCAGCCTTGCACCAGACCCATGATGGCCGCCAGCGGCTCTGGGTTGTGGTCTCTCACGCGGATCCAGTGCACCTGGGTCCAGGCGCTCGCCAACAGCATGAGTTTGCGCGTGGTGCTGACCACGGTGCGTTTCGTCACCGAGTCCAGCCCATCGCGGCGCAGCTGGTGACCGATTTCGCCGTAGATCATGCTGGCCGCGCAAATGGCGGCGCGGCAGTCGGGCGGCAAAGCGGCAATGCCCGAGTGCGCTTGCTTGTACAGGCGGTCCGCTTCGTCCAGCAAACGCGCCACCACCTGCGCGATGGCGGGCGTGAAGGTGGGTTGGGCCATCCAGGCTTCGGGTTGCACACCGGCTTCGACCAGCCAGCGGCGCGGCAAATACAGCCGACCAATGCTGGCGTCGTGTCCCACGTCGCGGGCAATGTTGGTCAGCTGCATGGCCACGCCCAGCTCGCAAGCGCGGGCCAATGTGTCCATGCTTTGCGGCCCCATGATCCAGCTCATCATCGCGCCCACACTGCCTGCCACTCGGGCGCCATAGGCGTGCACGTCTTCGATGCTGTCGTAAGTGCGGCCCCCCGCGTCCCAGGCAAAGCCTTCGATCAAGGCATCGAGCAAATGGCGCGGCAGTTTGTACTGCTGCACCACCAGACTGAGGGCGTGGTCTTCGACGTGGTCGTGTGGTGTGCCGGCATAGATCGCGTCCAGGCGCTCCTGCAGCACGTCGAGTGGCGCGTCGCCCGCGACAGCTTCGTCCACCAGGTCGTCGGCCACACGGCAAAAAGCGTAGAGCGCGATGGCGGCAGTGCGCACGCGGGGCGGCAGCAAGCGGCTGGCCGCAAAAAAAGTTTTGGAGCCCCCTTGCATCATGGCCACGCAGGCCTGCAGGTCTTGTGAGTCGAAGTCGAGTTCGGGCAAGCTCACGGCGTTGGGGCTGCGTTCAGGCGTTGACATGGGGAATCACCGTTTCCAAAGCTTTGGCAGACATGAGTACACCGGGCACACCTGCGCCCGGGTGCGTGCTGGCGCCCACGACGAACAGGCCTGGCACGTCTTCGCTGCGGTTGTGTGGGCGAAACCAGGCGCTTTGCAGCAGCAGCGGCTCCAGGCCAAAGCCCGCGCCTTTGTAAGACCACAAGTTGTCGTGAAAATCCTGCGGCGTGGTGACCTTGCTGGTCACAATGCAATCGCGCAAACCCGGCAAGACACTGGCTTCCAGGCTTTCGGCAATGGCGGCGCGGTAGGTCTCTGCGAATGCAGGCCAGTCGGTGCCGCTGTCCAGGTGCGGCACGGGCGAAAGCACGTAAAAGGTGTCGCAGCCCTCGGGGGCCAGCGAGGGGTCGGTGGCGGTGGGGCGGTGCAAATACAGGCTGAAGTCCTCCGCCAGTTTGTGTTTCTTGAAGATGTCTTGCAGCAAGCCTTTGTAGCGAGGGCCCAGCACCATCATGTGGTGCGGCACGTCTTTGTACTGCTTGGAGGTGCCGAAGTACCAGACAAACAAGCCCATGGAGTATTTGCCATTGGCGATCTTGCGGTCGGTCCAAACGCGGCGGTGCTCAGGGGCCACCAGGTTTTTGTAAGTCCAGGCGGTGTCGCCATTGCTCACCACGATGTCGGCGGCCACGAACTCGCCGCTTTGCAGTTCGACGCCGCATGCACGGCCGTTTTCAATGCGGATTTGCGTGACGGGGGCGTTGCAGCGCAGCGGCACGCCGCGCTCTTGCAGCAAGCCCACCAGGCCCTTGACGATGGCACCGGTGCCGCCCATGGCCGAGTGCACACCCCAGGTGCGCTCCAGCGAGTTGATGAGCGCATAAGCGCAGGTCACGGCAAAGGGGTTGCCACCGATCAGCAGCGGGTGAAAGCTCATCACGATGCGCAGCTTGTCGTTGCGCATGTGTTTGGCCACCAGGCTGTAAAGGCTGCGCCAGGCGCCCATGCGCAAGAAGTCGGGAATGGCGGCAGCCAAGTCGCTGAGCTTGTCAAAGGCCATGTCGCCCATGCCCTCAAAACCCAGGGTCTTGCAGCGCTCGGCTTCTTCCAAAAAGCGTTCGTACCCCGCCAAGTCTGAAGGTCCAAAGCGCGCCACTTCGGCGCGCATGTGTTCGGGGTCACCGTTGTAATCGAACCAAGTGCCGTCGGCAAAACGCACGCGGTAAAAGGGGTCCATGGCCACCAGCTTCACATCGTCTGAAAAGCTTTTGCCGCACAGCGCCCATAGCTCTTCGAGCAAAAAGGGTGCGGTGATGATGGTCGGGCCTGCGTCGAAGGTGAAGCCATCCTGGTGGTGCACATAGGCGCGGCCACCCGGGGCGTCGAGTTTTTCGAAGACCTTGACCTCGTAGCCTTTGACGCTCAGGCGAATCGCTGCCGCCAGCCCGCCAAAGCCACTGCCAATGACCACGGCCACCGGGCGTTGGTGTGTGCGGCTCACCTCACCAGCACTGGGGCGTGGCGGGATGCTGGGTGTGTCAAAGCCATCGGCGCGCAGGGCGGGGGTGAGGGTCAAGGTGTTCATGGGAGGCCTTCAAGGGGGTGTGGTCAAAGCCGGTTTGTTGGTCTGGCCCATGGCCCAACCCCACAGCCGCTCCAGTGGCCAAGGAAAAATCATGATGATGTGTTCCACAATCGCCAGCCCCAGCAGGGTGGCCAGCATGACCCAACCGGTGGTGATGGCCACAGCGCCTTGCTGCGCCAGCCACACCAGCCAAAACCAGGTGCCCATAGCCACGCCCATCGAGACCACGAACCACAGCGACATGCCGGTGGTGGTGCGGAAATAGCTCGCCAAGTACTTGAGGTGTTCTGGCAGGTATTGCGCGCCGTTTTGCGGCACGCCAAAAAACAGATTCAGTTTGGCCGACAGGCGCATGCACCACAGCAGCGCAAAGGTGCAAATGGCCACATGGCTGACTTGCCCCTCTTGCATCCACCACAAAATGGCAAAGTTAACGAGCAGGGCGAGCTCGTGGTAAAGCATGACCTGCACCGACTGCACAAAGCGTGGCCAACCCGTGACGCCCGCATCCAACGGGGTTTTGCGCGGGCCGGTGATCCAACCCGTGAGGAAAGCCAGTTCGTGCCAACCCCACATGAGAATCACGCTGCCAAAGGCGAGGTAGGCGTTGAACACGCTGACCTCTTGCATGCTGTGGGACACGCCCCAAAAACTCAAAGCCAAAAGCACCGTCCAACCCGCCAGGCTGAAACGGAAGCTGCGCGCAGGCAGCCGGTCGAGCCACAAAATCACACCCGTGCCTAGCCACCAGCACAGGGCCGTGAAAACGCAAGCCCAAACGACTTCAGTCACCATGCCGGTTCCATGCGGACCTGGGGCGACAGGTCTTGCTCAATCACCGGCATGAAGTACAGGCGGGCAAAGGTGGCCGCCGCTTTGACGGCGCACACGCCTTGCTGCAGCTTGCCCACCACACCGCCACGCGCTTTGGCTTTTTCCATGGCTTGCGACAGGGCGAACAGGCGCTCGAGGCCCCGGCGAAAGTCGGGGTGGTCGGTGTCCAGCGCCAGCGGGAACACCTGCTTGGTGATCTCGGTGGTGATGCGGAACACCTGGTAATCGTATTCACTCGAATCCAGACCCATGGCCTCGTGCAGCATGGGGCGGGTGTGGTCACGCACGTACATGGTGGCGTAAACGGCCAGCAAGAAAAAGCGAATCCACAGCTTGTTGCCGCCGCTCAGCAGCTTGGGGTTGGCCCGCATGATCAGGGCGAACGATTCGCCGTGGCGGAACTCGTCGTTGCACCACAACTCGAACCAGCGAAAGATGGGGTGGAAACGTTTTTCGGGGTGCTTTTCGAGCTGGCGGAAGATGGTGATGTAGCGCGCGTAACCGATTTTTTCGGACAGGTAGGTCGCGTAGTAAATGTATTTGGGCTTGAAGAAGGTGTATTTCTTGGTGCGCTTCAAGTTGCCCAGGTCGATGCCGAGGTTGAAGTCGCGCAGCGACAGGTTGATGAAGCCCGCGTGGCGCGATTCGTCGCGTGCCAGGTAGGTCATCAACTGCTTGATGTCGGGGTTGGTGACGTTCTTGCGGATTTCGTTGTACAGCACGCAACCGGAAAACTCCGAGGTCAATGAGCTGACCAAAAAGTCCATGAATTCCTGGCGCATCTCGGGTGACAGGCTGGCCATGCCCGAGGCCACTTCGCCTGCAAAGGCTTCGTCGCGCTGGAAGTGGTCGTGGTTGTTGTCGCCCTCGTACTCGGCCATCATCTTGTCCCACTCGGCGCGCACCGGCTCGATGTTGATGCGGTCCATGGCTGCAAAGTCGGTGGTGTAAAAGCGCGGGCTGATCATGTCGTCGTGCACGGCTTTTTTGTTGGCGTCTTCAGCGGTTTCGATGGTGTGGACGGCGGTGGCGGTCATGGTGTTCTCCGGTGCGGGTTCAATCTGGATCAGCGGGGTGCGTTTGTAGGCGTGGTGTCTTGCCCTGCCAAGCGCAGGTTGGCAAACACGGCTGCGTTGCTGGGTCCAAACGACTCCAGGTCAATGCGCTGGCCGGTGCTAGGGTCTTGCAGGGTCAGGCGGCCGTCGGCGCGACCGATCAATAAAAAGGGGGCTTCTTTGCCCAGACTTTCGCGCTGGCGTTCACGGGCCAGTGCGCGCAAGGTGCTGCGCAAAAAACCTTGCTCGCCAGAAAACACGGCCACTTTTTGGCCGGTGCGGTGGTCCATCACGGCGATGTCGCCGCTGGGCAGGTCGGTGAATTGCAGGTCGCGCTGCCACTGCACGGCGGCGTCGGGTGTGCGCGGGTCCAGGCCCGACCAGCGGGCCAGGCCCACGGCCACCAGCATGGCCAGCAGCATCACGCCGATCCAGGCCATGGGCCGGTTCAGGCCCTGGGACTGAGTAGCTGGGTGGCTGGGCTGCCAGTCGTGCTTGGGCAGGGTGTTCATGCCAGCATGCCTTGGGTGGGGGTGCTTGGGTTGCTCACAGGTGCATCACCCAAGTGCAGGCTTTGGCCCGCACGCTCGGCACGCCAGAGGTTCAGCAACAGTTCGCCCACTTCTTGGCTGTCTGGCACGCAGCGCAAAGTGGGCTGCGGTTTTGTGATGTGCCAGGCGCGTTGGTGTGGCCACAGGTGGAACCAACCGATCCGGTCTTCGGCGTGCAAAGCCAGCGCGATGTCGCCAGTGCCCGCGCCTTGGGCCTTCAAAGATGCGCCTGCGATGCGTTTGAAGGGCAGGTTGAAGGTCAACGTGAGCACGATGCCGATGCGCATGACCACACGCTTGTTGGTGAGGGTGTAGAGCGTGCTGCGCGCCGACATCCAGGCCGAGCCCAAGAGCAGGGCCAAGGCCAGGGCGTAGAGGCTCGTGGCCACGGCCAGGGGTTTCCAGTCGACTTCTGTCAGGGGCTTCCAGCCAGTGCCGCTGTCAGGGGCCGTCAGGTTGATCACTTGCACGGCCAGCATCAGCGCGAAGTACAGCGCAATTTTGCGCACATGAAACGCGTGGATGGCCAGACGTTTCCAGTCGGGCGCGCCCTGCCAGACCACGCGCTCGCCCTTGGGCAGAGCGCTGGGCAGGCCGGGGGAGGCTTCCCACTCGTGTTCGTGGGTGGCTTTCATATGATGGGTTCCTGACGCTCAGGCGTCGCGTACAAGGTGCCTGCACCGTAATAAGCCGTGATCTTTTCTTCTTCGAGCAGGGTGATCTGTTCGTTCGACTTGGTTTGTGGCACGTTGGCAAACTGGTGCGCCAGGATGGCTTGCACATGGGTGCCGTCTTTCTTGATGCGCGCAAAAGTCATGGGCAGCAAGACGCGTTTGTCGGAGCCTGCCAGTTGCACTTCGGCGAAGCGGAACATCATCTCCATGCGGTCCACCCAGAGCTCGACCACAGTGCCAGCGATTGCTTTGTCTGCGCCCCAGACCGGCAGGCCGCGGGGATCCACATCTTGTTTGGCCACCGAGTGGTCAGCAGCCACACGCAGCGGCACGATTTTGGGGTGACCGTGTGGGTCCGCGTCAGGAATGTCGGCGCGCATGGCCCAGGCACCCGGGCCCACACCGGCGAGCAGTGGGTCACCCATGGGCTCGAGCGGTGCGCCGTTCCAGCCGTGTGTGGGTTGGCCGTTGTAAGTGCCGTCAGGGCGGG
>JBIKQY010000445.1:0-2522 GCA_044349465.1 Limnohabitans sp.
GTGGACCGCGTGCTCAAGTTTGCGTTTGAGTTGGCCCAAACCCGTCCCAAAAAGCACCTGACCAGCGCCACCAAGTCCAACGGCATCGCCATCACCATGCCCTATTGGGACGAGCGCGTGGCCGAGATGGCCAAGGCTTACCCCGGCATCAATGTGGACAAGTTCCACATCGACATCCTCACGGCGCACTTTGTGCAGCGCCCCGACTTTTTTGATGTGGTGGTGGCCAGCAATTTGTTTGGCGACATCCTGAGCGATCTGGGCCCTGCCTGCACCGGCACGATTGGCATTGCGCCCAGCGCCAACCTCAACCCCGACCGCAAATTCCCCTCCTTGTTTGAGCCTGTGCACGGCTCGGCACCGGACATTGCGGGCAAAGGCATTGCCAACCCCATCGGCCAGATTTGGTGCGGTGCCATGATGCTCGAATTTTTGGGCCACAAAGACGCGCACGATGCGGTGTTGGCAGCCATTGAGAAGGTTTTGGCAGCGGGTGGCGATGCGCCACGCACGCCCGATTTGGGCGGCAATGCCTCGACAGCAGATGTCGGTCGGGCCATTGCGCAGGCGCTTTGAGTTGGGCCATCTTCCGGGGCAAGGGTCACAATTGTCAAAACTGATGACGCAGGGTGAAGACCGGTCGTTAAAAAAACTCCCGCCCCCTTATCCATGTACTACTTTCAAGGCTAGAATCCAACGCCAATCGGGCCAAGCGTAAATGCGATTGACAGACCTTCAAGGTCTGGTTTTAATCGCTTCAGGCATTGAATGCCTGAATCAATTTCATCAACATGTCCACGTTGTTGATTCCGATCTCAGTCCAAACGTCGGTCCTTCCGGCACTAACACCCAGAGGTTTTTTTGTGAACAAAACAGAACTGATCGAACACATTGCCAAGCACGCTGACCTGTCCAAGGCTGCGGCTGGTCGCGCCCTCGAAGCTACCATTGGCGCAGTGCGCACCACCCTGAAAAAGGGTGGAACCGTTTCCCTGGTGGGTTTTGGTACTTTTGCCGTGGGCAAACGTGCTGCCCGCACCGGCCGCAACCCCCGGACCGGCGCTGCGATTAAAATCAAGAAAGCCAATGTGCCAAAGTTCCGTCCAGGCAAGGGTCTGAAAGACGCTTTGAACTGAAAGCACATGTGAGAGGGCGCTTAGCTCAGTTGGTAGAGCGGCTCCTTTACACGGAGTAGGTCGGCGGTTCGAGACCGTCAGCGCCCACCACCTCTCAAACAAAGGCGAACCCGAGGTTCGCCTTTTTTATTGACAACACGAGACTTCAAACATGTTTGACACCATCCGCAACAATTCCAAGATCCTGATGGGTGTGCTGGTTTTGCTGATCATTCCCTCGTTTGTATTGTTTGGCGTGGATGGGTACAGCAGCATGAGTGACCGCGGTGCTGTGGTTGCCAAAGTTGGCGGCCTGGAGATCACCCAGCAAGAGTGGGATGCGATGCACCAACAGGAAGTGGACCGCATCCGTGCTTCTGCGCCTAACCTGGACGCCAAACTGCTGGGCTCGCCTGAGGCCCGTTACGCCAGTTTGGAGCGCATGGTCAATGACCGCTTGATTTCCGTCGCGGCAGAAAAGCAGTTGCTCGTGACCAGCGACCAACGCTTGGCCAACTACTTGCAGCAAGACCCCTCGATCGCCAGTCTGCGCGGCCCCGACGGCAAGCTGGACATGGAGCGTTACCGTCAACTGGCCGCCAGCCAGGGCATGACACCTGAAATGCTCGAGGCGCGTGTGCGCCGAGACTTGTCCAATCAACAGGTTTTGTCGAGCTTGCAGGCCTCGGCTTTGGCTTCTCAGCGCCAAACAGATGCTGCTTTGCAAGCCTTTTTGCAGCGCCGAGAAATCCAGATCCAACGCTTTGATCCTGCCGTTTTCGCGACCAAGGTGCAGGTCACAGAGGCCGATCTGGAAAAGTTCTACCAGGCCCAGTCAGAGCGTTTTCGTTCGCCAGAGTCGGCCGATGTGGAATACCTCGTGCTTGATGCGGTCACTTTGGCCAAAAACATCCAGCTGCCCGAACAGGACGTGAAAACCTATTACGAGCAAAACCTGCAACGACTGTCCGGCCAAGAGCAGCGCCGTGCCCGTCACATCCTGGTCAATGCGGCCAAGGACGCGCCCGCAGCGGACCGTGAAAAAGCCCGGTCCAAAGCCGAGGCCTTGCTTGCCGATGTGCGCAAAGACCCCAAAGCTTTTGCCGATTTGGCACGTAAAAACTCGGATGACCCGGGCTCAGCGGCCAACGGTGGCGACCTCGATTTCTTTGCCAAAGGGGCCATGGTCAAGTCTTTTGAAGACGCCGTATTTGCCTTGAAAAAAGGTGACATCAGCGCCGTCGTCGAGTCTGAATTCGGCTTTCACATCATCCAGCTGACCGACATCAAGGCACCCGCTGCGCCCAGCCTGGAAGCCATGCGTCCCAAGCTGGAAGCCGACTTGCGCGAGCAACAAGCCAAGCGTCAATTTGCTGAACTGGCCGAGACCTTCAGCAACAGCGTTTA
>JBIKQY010000444.1:0-2522 GCA_044349465.1 Limnohabitans sp.
CACCGGCTGTATGAACAGGCCAAAGATTTGCTTTCGCGTGCGGGCCAAATGACACAAACCGTGCGTTCGCTCAGCCGCAGCAAAAGGGCCATGCTGCGCATGGGCTGCGTCGATTCATTTGCCGCCGTGATTGGCCCGCAGATGGTGCGTGGTTTGTCTGGGCGTGTGCAGCGCTTGCGCTTGGTCTCGGGCATCAACCCGGGGTTGGCCGACCTGTTTGACAACCACCAGCTCGACGCGCTGATCACCACCGACGACCCCAAGTACTTGCCCGGAAGGGAGTGCCTGGCCTTGTTCTCGGAGCAGTTTTTGGTGGCCGTGCCGCAAAGTCTTCAGGTCCCTCCCCTGGCGTCTTTGTCGCAACTGAGCCAGCTCAGGCCCTTCATGCATTACAGCACCCGCTCCAAAATGGGCGCGCTGGTAGACGCCTACCTGAGCCGACACGACCCCCACATCGAGCGCGTGTTCGAGTTTGACGCGACCGACCCCTTGCTCAGCTTGGTGCGTGAAGACCTGGGCATCGCCCTGACCACGCCCATGTGTTTGTGGCAATCGCGTTACCACGCCATGAACCTGAAATACCTGCACTTGAATGCGCTGCGGCACCAAGGGCAGTCTTACCCGCCTTTGAAGCGAACCTTCTACCTCGTCTACCGCCCCGACGAGTTGGGCCCGCTGGCCCAAGACATCGCGGCCATGGTGCGGGTGGCGGTGCGCGAGTTGCAGCGCCAATGGGTGCTGGAGCTGAAAATCCCCCACGACTTGCTCAGCGTCGAAGAGGCCAGCGACATCTGAAGACGCGTGCGCCAAGTGTGATGCTGATGATCAGCCAATGCAAAACTGATGGCCCTTTCAGGCGCACACCTTAAGCTGGCCCTGAACTACAGGAGTCGGATGTGAGCCATTGGGATGCGATCGTGATTGGGGCCGGGGTGATCGGCACCTCGGTGGCCTACAACCTGGCCGTCTTGGGTGCCAAACGGGTGCTGGTGCTGGAGCGCGATCAAATCGGCGCAGGCACCACCTCCCAGTCCAGTGGGATCTTGCGCACGCACTATTCGGTGATCGAAAACGTCGTGCTGGCCCAGCAGTCTTGGGCGGTCTTCAAAGACTTTGCGGGTCATTTGCAAGACGAGGACGCCTCGGCCGGTTTGGTGCGTTGTGGCTACCTGATTGCTGCGCCACAAGGCCCAAAGCTGGAGCCCCTGGCCCAGTCTTTGGCAGCCCAACAGGCGCAGGGCATTGAGGTGCATCGCCTGAGCGCGCAAGAAGCCAGCGAGCGCCTGCCCATTTGCCGCTTTGACGATGCGGCCCTGATTGGCTTTGAGCCCGAGGCCGGTTTTGCCGATGCCTACCTGGTGGCCAGCAGCTACGCCCGCGCCGCCCGCAGGCTGGGCGTGAAATTCATGGAAGGCGAGTGCGTGACACGGCTGTTGCTGACGCAGCAAACCGTGACCGGCGTCGAGACGACCCGTGGCGTGTTCCATGCCCCGGTGGTCATCAGCACACAAAACATCTGGGCGAAAGAGTTGGCCCAATGGACGGGTATTCAGGTGCCTTTGACGCCCGAGCGGCACAAAGTCATGGCGCTGCAAGGCCCCGAGGCCTATACCTACGCCATGCCCGTCTACAAAGACCTGGGCTCAGCGGGCATGCTCTATTGCCGCAGCTATGGCGGGCAACAAATGCTGGTGAGCGAAGGCACGGCAGGCGAGGCCCTGAGCGGGCCAGACAACACGCAAGGCGATGTGTCCATGGACGATGTGATGCATGTGGGCGAACAGGTGGCCGAGCGGTTCCCCTCTTTTGCCGAAGCCGGGCTGGCGTCCTCCTGGACGGGGGTGTACGACGTGACCCCTGACTGGAACCCGGTGCTGGGGGCGGTGCCCGATGTCCCGGGTTTGTTGGTGGGCTTTGGGTTTTCGGGACACGGCTTCAAACTGTCCCCCGCCGTGGGCCGCGTGTTGGCCCAACAAGCCTTGGGGCTGCCCACCGATGTGCCTTTGGCACCTTATGCGCTGGAGCGCTTTAGAACCGGGCAATTGCTGCATGGCCGTTATGGATCGGGGGCTGTGGCCTGAGTGAGCCCCGTGGCGTCTTCGGGTCAGCGAGAATCAGGCCTTTTGGGCCACTGACCCGGATGACTTCATGAACCTGTTCAATCGTCGCCAATCTCTCACGCTGTTGGGGGCCGCTGTGCTGGTGCCCAGTGTCACGCCCACATGGGCGCAGGGCACCACGCCTTCGCCCACAACTTCGACTACCCCATGGCCCGACACCCTGCGCGCCGCACGCGGCCAAACCGTGTACTTCAACGCCTGGGCCGGCAGCGAACGCATCAACGCTTACCTGCAATGGGTGGCGGGTGAATTGCAGCGCGACTTTGGCGTGAAGCTGCAGCACGTCAAGATCAGCGACGCGGCCGATGTGGTCAAGCGCGTGCGCGCCGAAAAGCAAGCCGGGCGCAAAGACACCGAAGGCACGGTGGACCTGATCTGGATCAACGGCGAAAACTTTGCCGC
>JBIKQY010000080.1:0-8855 GCA_044349465.1 Limnohabitans sp.
GGCGCATGGACCTGCTCAGCGACGACCTGGCGGCGCTGCAAGGCGTGGAGCGCGGCAGCCTGAAAATTGCCATCCTCACCACCGTCAAATACACCGTGCCCAAACTGCTGGGCGGCTTTTGCGCGGCGCACCCCGGCATCGACGTGGCCATGGTGGTGGGCAACCGCGAAAACCTGCTGCAACGCTTGTCGCAAAACCAGGACGACCTCTACATCATGGGCCAACCCCCCGAGCACATGGACGTGTTTTGTGAAGCCTTTGCCGACAACCCCTTGGTCATGGTGGCCCCGCCCACCCACCTACTGGCGGGCAAACGCCGCGTCCGCCCCGAGCGGCTGCGCCATGAGCCCTTCATCATGCGCGAGCCAGGTTCGGGCACGCGCTTGACCATGGAGCGTTTTTTCAACGAACACGGCCTCACGCCCATCAACCGGCTGGAGCTGGGCAGCAACGAGGCGATCAAAAAAACCGTCTCGGGCGGCCTGGGGCTGGCCGTGCTGTCGGCCTCCACACTCGACGCCGAATTGGCTTTGGGCGAACTGGTCCAGCTCGACGTCATGGGCTTTCCCCTCATCCGGCGCTGGCACCTGGTCTACCCACGGGGCAAGCGCCAGTCGCCCGCGGCTCTGGCCTTCAAGGCCTGGTTGTTTGAGCACCGTCCATAATTTGCACTTGCCCTGCCCCGCTTGATCCAGGACCTGCCCGATGAAAAACGCCACCTTCCGCCAACTTCGCGTGTTCAACGAGGTGGCCCGTCACCTGAGCTTTGTGCGTGCCGCCGAAAACCTGCACCTGACCCCGCCCGCCGTGACCATGCAGATCAAGGAACTCGAAGGCCATGTGGGCATGCCCCTGTTTGACCGGCGCGGCAAGCAAGTGAGCCTGACCACCACGGGCGAATACATGCTGGTTTATGCCCGCAAAATTTTGGCCACCGTGAAAGACGCCGAAGATGCCGCGGCCCGTTTGCAGCGGGCCGAAACCGGGGTGCTGACCATCGGCTTTGTCAGCACGGCCAAGTATTTTTTGATGAACATGCTGGCCGACTTTCGCAATCTGCATCCAGGTGTGGACATCCAGATCCTGATTGGCAACCGCGACCAGCTTGTGAGCATGCTGCAAAACAGCGAGGTCGACATCGCCGTGATGGGCCGTCCCCCCAAAGAGCTGCAAACCCGGGCCGAGCCGTTTGCGGCGCACCCGCATGTGTTTGTCTCGTCCGTGGACCACCCACTGGCCCAGCGCGACCACCTGCGTGTGGAAGACCTGCGCCCCTATGATTTCATCGTGCGCGAAAAGGGCGCGGGCACCCGCGCCGCCATGGAAAAGTTTTTTGAAGACACGCACGTCGAGCCGCGCATGAAAATCCAGCTGCACAGCAACGAGATCATCAAGCAGGCCGTGATGGCGGGGCTGGGCCTGGGCTTTTTGTCGCTGCACACCATTGGCCTGGAGCTGGAGCACAAGCTGATCTGCATGCTCGATGTGGAAGGCGCGCCCGTGGTGCGCTCATGGAACGTGGTGCACACCCAATCCAAAATGCTTTCGCCCGCGGCCGAGGCGTTTCGCTACTTCATGCTCGAAGAAGCCGAAAGCCACCTGGCCCAGCGCTTTGGCATGCACTGGCCCAAAGCCGCCTGAACGCTTGTCGCCTTCAGCGCTGGCGCATCGCCAGCACGGGCCACAGCAGCACCGCCGCCGCCACGCCCACACCAGCTGCCATGCCCAGCAAAGCGGCCCAGTCCACCCAATACCCCATGTCAGCCAGCGTGGACTTGGACAAAGATGGCAAAGCCAACACCGCCGCCAGCGCCACCAACACGGCCAAGGCTGCCAGCGTGGCAGGCTTGACCCGATTGAGCTTCTTGCGGTTGATCACCATCATGACCGCCCACATCAACACCAAAGGCGCCAGCGCGGGCAGCAGGCCCAAGGCCGTTTCGTAGGCGATGTTCATCGCCAGCCAGATTTCATACATGTGCGTCTCCTGATGTCTTGAGTGTGCGTCAAACCCGGCCCTTGAGCGTGGCCATGTAGGCGGGCTTGAGCAGGTGGTATTTCATCAACCAGGCAAAGTAACTGGCCTGCAGTGGCTCGATCATGGGAAGCGTTGGCGTGAGATTGCCCGCGTAGTCAAACTCGATCAGCATGGCCGAGCCTTCTTTCACGATCAGCGGGCACGAGGTATAGCCATCAAACTTTTGGCCCGGTGCACGGCCCGCGATCACGTCCACCAAGTGCTCGGCCACGATGGGCGCACTCTTTTTGATGGTGGCTGCCGTCTTGCCACGCGGCGTGCCGTTCACATCGCCCACACCAAACACATTGGGGTAGCGGCGGTGCTGCAAGGTGTCCTTGTCCACCTCCAGCCACCCGCCTGCGGCAAAGGGCCCCTCTTTCCAGGCCAAGTCTGAATTCTTGACCGCATCGGGGGCACGCATGGGCGGGACCACATGGATGAAGTCGTACGGCACATCGGTACTCGCACCTTCGGGTGAGACAAAGCGTGCCCGCTGCGCACCGATGTCGAGGCCCTGCAGCTTTTGGGTGGTCTCGACCGCGATGCCCAAATCGTTCCAGCGCGAGAGCACGTTGTCATTCACCACCTTGACGCCAAACACATTGCCCAGCGCCGAGTAAAACGTGACTTTGGATTGGCCCAGCGTCCCCGACTGCGCCAGGCGGTCGCGCAGCATGAAGGTCATCTTGAGGGGCGCACCCGCGCACTTGAGCGGCGTGGCGGGCAGCGTCAGCACCGCATTGCCGCCCTTGAGCCTAAACGCATCCATGCTGGCCCAAGTGGCCTGCGCCGCCTCGGGGCTGGGGTAGACGCTGGTCAGGCCCTTTTGACCAATCGCATTCACATCCATGCCCTCGATCAGTGACCAGTCCTGGTGCGTGCCCATGGCCACCACCAGGTAGTCGTATTGGACACGCTGGCCCGAAGACGTGACCACCGTGTTGCTGGCCGGGTCCAGCTCGCTGACCATGTCCTTGATCCAATTGAGCTGCGGCGGATGTAAATCTGCGTTGCGGTCGCGCACCTTGCTCACCGGCCACACGCCCGTGGCCACCAGGGTGTAACCGGGCTGGTAGTTGTGCTCTTCCTTGCGGTCGATCAGGGTGATCTTGGCCCCGTCAAGCAAGGCATGGAGCCGGTTGGCCACGGCAATGCCGCCGAGGCCTCCGCCCAAAATCACGATGTGCGCCTGCGTTTTGGTTTTGGCCGCCTGTGCAGCGGGCGCAGCGCCGGCCAAAACGGCAGCGCCTGCCGAGCTCAGCAACCACTGGCGGCGGCTCAGCGCACTGGATCTGGTTTCTTGGGTTTTCATGGTGTCTCCTTTGGCAAGGCGGCCATCTTCTCAGCGTGTGGCCCCACGGATTTGAGCTGGATCAATTTCATGCACAAAGGCTCTGTTTGCAGCGTTTTTGAGGATCCCAACCCGCCCCAACAAAAAGCCAATCCTGAATTGATTTGCATCAACCGTTTGACCGCGCCCATTTTTAGAATGCCGTGCAAGCCGGGCCACAGGCCCTTTTTTGCCCCTTGAACGGAACAACACATGAAAAACATCGCAGCCTGGATTTTGGGCATGAGCCTCTCAGGTCTGGCTTTTGGCCAAGCCGCCACCATCGCCGTGGGCACGCCTTTGGCCATCATCGACACCCAAAAATCGGTTGTGGTTCAGACCGCGAAAGGCCCTATCACCATCACCCGCACCATGACCGCTTGTGCCAAAAACGGTGGCAACTTGCAGCCGCTGGTGCCCGTGCCCGGCGTGCACCCCGTGGGCGAGATTGAAATCCTCGAAGCCTTGAGCGACCGCAACGCCATCGTGCTGGACATGCGCGACACCAACGACCGCGTCAAAGGCACCATTCCTGGCTCGGTCGGCATCCCCTACACCGAAGTGGCGGCTCGCATGAATGAGTTGGGTTGCAAGAAAAATGGCAGCCAGTGGAACTGCGAATCGGCCAAAAAGGTCTACGCTTTTTGCAACGGCCCCGTCTGCCCCCAAAGCCCCATGGCCATCAAAGCCATGACACGCGATGGCTTTCCGGCCAACAAGATTTATTACTACCGAGGCGGCATGCTGGACTGGGACGCCCTGGGCCTGACGACCGTCAAAGACGAGTTTTAACCAGCTGCCCGACCTTCAATCACTGGCGCTGCAACAAAACTTCGTTGGTGATTTCATAACGCCGGCCCTGCTTGTCGCAAGGCTTGAGGGCACCATCGCGCACCAGGCTGCTGATTTCGCGGCTGACAGTTTCGAGTTTGATGTCGAGCATGGCGCCCATGTCGTCGCGCGCAAAAAACGAGGTGATGCTGGGTTGATCGGGGTCGCGCATTTTCAGGGCCAAGGCGGCCACGCGTTGGCGGGCCGAGCCGAAGTTCAGGTCGGCCAGCCAGTCGTCGGCGTCTTTCAAGGCTTGTTGCCACTTTTGCATCAGGCGCTTGTGCAGGCGGGGCGAATTAGCCGACAGATGGTGCAGCACCGACAGCGGGATGCGGCAAACCTGGGCTTCGACCAGGGCGATGGCTTCGCTGTCGTAGTGGGCGGTGGCCAAGGCTTCGAGGCCGATCACGTCGCCCGGGCGCAGCACCCGCACGATGCGTTCGCGGCCATCGGCGGTGGTACGCACCAGTTTGACCATGTCGGGCGCAAACACCATGTCGTCGATGGGGGTGTGGATTTCGCCAAAGTCCTGCTCGTTCAGATCGGCAAAAAGCACCATGTCGCGGATACCGCAGTTGCGGCAGTCCGAGGTGCCTTTCCAGGCCGAGTCAATCTTGATGGGGATCATGCTTCGAATTTAGCACGTCCAACGGGCCCCAACTGACGCGCGGGTTGGCTTTACAGGGCCTTGCGCCCTTGCGCCATGCGCTCTTCCAGGTAGGGGCCATAAAAGTCGGGCAGGTAGGCCCCTTCCATGCGCTCGGCCACTTCTTTGCCACCGGGTCCAAAAAACAGCAGCGTGGGGGTAATGGAGACTTTCCAGCGCCGGGTCAATTCATCATGCGTGGTCAGCTTGCCCGAGAAGTCGAGCACGGGCTGGTTGTTGCGCATGTCCACTTGCACGATGGCCGTGCCTGCAAGCGCCATGGGCGAGAGATGGCTTTGCCGGGCCTGGCGGCAAAAGACGCAGCCGTCCAAGCTGACCATGACGATCAAGGGCTGCTTGTTTTTCAGGGCGCGGGCCAGTTCGTCGGGCAACGACTGAGCGGCAGGCAAGGTGGCCGCACGACCCGATTGCGCCCAAACGGGTGTGGCTGCAAGAGATACCCCCACCCGTAAAAGCAAATCGCGACGACGCAAAACAGAAGAAGAAAACATAGTCAGGTTGGAAGCCATGAATTGCGGACCGTGGACAATAGCGGGTTTTGCGTGGCGGTCTGGCACGTCCAATGACCCGCACTATCTAATATAAGAAACCAATGAATTATTGGAGAAATCCATGAATCTCGCAAGCTTGCTTGAAACCTGGGGAGACACAAATGTACTGGCCATGGCCGGTGCATTGGTGGGATTCATCTTTGGCCTGGCGGCCCAGCGCAGCCGATTTTGTGCCCGTGCGGCCGTGGTGGAGTGCTGCGAAGGTAAAACGGGCGATCGTTTCAGCGTGTGGTGGCTAGCTTTTGGCGCGGCGCTGGTGGGCGTGCAGGTGTCGGTGTTCTTGGGCTGGCTCAAGCCTTCTGACGCCCGCTACATAGGCCCTGCCGGCAGCATCTCAGGCGCGGTGCTGGGCGGCTTATTGTTTGGGGCGGGCATGATTTTGACGCGCGGCTGCGCCAGCCGTTTGCTGATTTTGTCGGCCAACGGCAATTTGCGCGCCTTGCTGGCAGGCTTGGTGTTTGCCGTCACGGTGCAAGCGAGCATTGCCGGTTGGCTGGCCCCTGCCCGCCAGGCCTTGGCCAGTTGGTGGCCCGTCGATGGCGGGGCAGGACGAGATTTGCTGCAGATCACGGGCATGGGCCCCACGGGTGGCTTGGTGCTGGCACTGCTGGCTTTGGGCACCGGGTTTTACTTTTTCTTCAAAACACACCAGCGCCGCTGGGGCCTGGCGCTGGGGGCCATGGTTGTGGGCCTGAGCATTGCGCTGGGCTGGGATCTGACGCAGGCGATCGCATCACAGTCGTTTGAGGCGGTGCAAATTCAGGGGCTCAGCTTCAGCAGCGCATCGGCCGAGATGCTGATGCGGGTCCTGTCCAGCGCCGCATCGCCGAGTCTGGGCTTTGATGCGGGTTTGCTACCCGCCACTTTCGCGGGCTCTTTGCTGGGCGCACTGGTCGGCGGAGACTTCAAGTTCGAGAGCTTCAAGACCGAGAACAAGCTGGGCCACTACCTCACGGGTGCGGTGCTGATGGGTTTTGGCGCCGTTTTGGCCGGCGGGTGCACGGTGGGCGCGGGCATGACCGGTGGGTCGATCTTTTCGCTGACGGCTTGGCTGACCCTGATCGCCATTTGGCTGGGTGCGGGCCTGTCCTGGCGCATCCACCGCAGCATGGGCTGGCAGATCTGAGCGATTGATCCGCGTCAATTGGGCGTTGCCGGTTAAAGCGTACATTTCATATCAGTAATTACTGATATGAATGGAGTTGGCCATGGCTATGGCGCAATGGATAGAAACGTACGGACAAGGCACCGTGCTGGCCGCTGGCGGCGCATTAATTGGTTTGTCATTCGGTTTTTGGGCGCAACGCTCGCGCTTTTGCCTGCGGGCGGCGGTCATCGAGTTCTGGCATCGGCGCTTTGGCGAAAAGCTGTCGGTGTGGCTTCTGGCCTTTGCCTCGGCAGTCATCGGCGTGCAGCTGATGGTGCTGTTGGGCTGGCTGGACACGGGCAGTGCGCGGCAGATTTCGGCCAAAGGCAGCATTTCGGGCGCATTGATTGGCGGCTTGTTGTTTGGCGTAGGCATGGTCATGACACGGGGCTGCGCCAGCCGTTTGCTGGTGCTATCGGCCAATGGCAATTTACGCGCCCTGCTCTCAGGTTTGATTTTTGCGGTCACGGCCCAAGCGGCTTTGGGCGGCGCATTGTCGCCCCTGCGCACGCACATCAGCAGCTGGTGGACGGTCGAGGGTGGTGCACCGCGTGACCTGCTGGCCCTGGCGGGTGTAGACCATTGGGCCGGCCTGGCCATGGGCGGGCTGTGGCTGGCAGCGGCCTTGTTTTTTGCGCTGCGCAGCCCGCAGCGCAGTGTGTGGATGTGGCTGGGTGGAATGGGCTCGGGTTTGTCGGTGGCCGCCGCTTGGGGCTTTAGCCAGTGGGTGGCGGCCGAGTCGTTTGACCCGGTGCAGATTCAAGGCCTGACTTTCAGCGGCCCATCCGCAGAATGGTTGATGCGGGTGCTGCATTGGCCCGCACCAGCCTTGGGTTTTGACTTTGGCTTAATGCCGGGGGTGTTCGTGGGGTCCTTGATGGGTGCGCTGCTGGGCCGCGACTGGAAGCTGGAGGGTTTTTCAGACGGCTACAGCATGCGACGCTACATCGGCGGCGCAATCTTGATGGGCTTTGGTTCCATGCTCGCAGGCGGCTGCGCTGTGGGTGCGGGCGTGACGGGCGGTGCCATTTTTGCACTGACCGCTTGGCTCAGTCTGGTGGGCATGTGGCTGGGTGCAGGCCTGACGGACCGCTGGCTGGACGGTGGCGCTTCGGCCAAACCGACCTCATTGCCCGCCGAGGGTTTCAAGCGCCCATAAGGTGGGTAGCCTGGGCGCAACGCATGCGCCCATCTCCCACGGGGTGGGCGACTGCAGGGGGCCGCTTATTTGCCGCTAAGGTATTCGGCCACGGCGGCCATTTCCAGGGGAGACATTTTGCTGGTGATGGCGTGCATCACCGCATTGTCGTTGGTGCGCTCGCGCAGGTTGAACTGCTTGAGCTGGGTTTCGGTGTAGCCTGCGTACTGTCCGGCCAGACGCGGCAATGAGGTGGTGCCCTTGGCCTCAGCACCGTGGCAGCTGGCGCAAGCTGCCAGGCCGCTGTATTTGTTGCCCTTGTGGTAAATGAATTTACCCACTGCTGCCAGGTCGGCGTCTTTGGCCGGCTCCACGGCTGCGGTCTGCTTTTCGAAAAATTTACCCAAGGCCACCATTTCATCCGGTGTCAGCTTAGCCACCATGTCGGCCATGGCCGTGCTTTTGCGTTTGCCGTTTTTAAAGTTTTCCAGCTGCTTGGCGGTGTATTCCCAGTGCTGACCTGCCAGGCGCGGAAACACTTCGCTGGACGATTCGCCCTCTGCACCATGGCACACAAAGCAGGAACCGCCCACGATTTTCTTGGCACGGGCCTCGTCGGCTTGGGCCATGGCCGATGGGGACAAGCAGGCTGCACACAGCAACAAAACGGCAGAGGCCAAACGGCCTGGGATAAAGCGTGTGTTCATGGTCCACCTCGACATCGAATGCATGAGAATACAAAAAATCCAGAAAAATTTGCCGTAAAAAAACGCCGCGAGTCGGCTGACCGCGGCGTTTTTGGCAAGCGCCATCAAGCCAGTGTGTCGGCCCAGATGTTGCGTGCCCAGGCGTGGGCGTAACGGCCTTCCAACTCATTGGCCGCGCTGGAAACACCGCCCGAACCGGGCACGGTGAGCATGGTCTTCTTCTCGGCATCGTACTTGTGCACGCTGGCCACATGCACCACGTCTTCCGAGCTGACAAAGCTGTAGCAGGTGTTGTTGTAGATGGGCATGGGGTTGACTTCTTTGCCCATCAACAAGGCCACCACAGCGGCCGCACAGGTTTTGCCGTGCTGGTTGGCCATGTGGCCCGACTTGGGCATGCCCGGGGCGATCTGAATAGAGTCGCCCAAGACGTGCACGTTTTTGGCGGCCTTGGATTCAAAGGT
>JBIKQY010000081.1:0-8831 GCA_044349465.1 Limnohabitans sp.
ATACGTCTTTGCTGCGTCGGGTGTAGCTCATGCCTTGATGCCTCCGGCCTGTGTGGCCACACGGTCAATCTTGACCACCGCTTGAACAAAAATGCCAGGCGTGACCACGGTCTCGGGGTCCAGCTCGCCCAAGGCCACTTGCTCGTGCACCGTGGCCACGGTTTTGCGTGCGGCCATGGCCATGATGGGGCCAAAGTTACGCGCCGCCTTGCGGTACGTCAGGTTGCCCCAGCGGTCACCTCGCTCGGCTTTGATGAGCGCCAAGTCGGCATGGATCGGCGTTTCGTAGACGTACATGCGGCCATCGATTTCACGGGTTTCCTTGGGTGAGCCATCGGCATGTTTGGCCAACTCGGTGCCGAAACCTGTGGGCGTGAAAAAACCACCAATGCCTGCGCCAGCCGCCCGAATGCGCTCAGCCAGATTGCCCTGGGGCACCAGCTCCAGTTCGAGCTGACCCGAGCGGTACAAACCATCGAACACATAAGAATCGGTTTGCCGGGGAAAGCTGCAAATGATCTTGCGCACCCTGCCCGCCTTGAGCAAGGCAGCCAAGCCTTGTTCGGCGTTGCCCGCGTTGTTGTTGACCAAGGTGAGGTCGCGTGCACCTTGCGCCAGCAAGCCCGCAATCAGCTCATCCGGAATGCCGGCGGTGCCAAAGCCACCAATCATCACCGTGGCCCCATTGGGCGTGTCCGCCAGCGCTTGGGCGACGGATGAAACGAATTTGTTGATCATTTTTTCAGTGTCTCTTTTGTCATGTCTAACAGCTTACATTGAGTTCAAAAACCTTGGACAGGGCAGATGCCTCGCTTGCGGCAAGGGTGCACTTCTACGTGGAGCAAGGTGGATAAGCCTGTTTGGGGATCACATCGTTCAACCCAATTCACAGACCCCAATTTATGCACTAAGGTTCTCATAAATTTGAATATATATCAGGGGGTGTTTTGCATAAGCATAGCCACATCACTGGCGCCTACGCGGGTAAAAACCATACAATAATCCGTTGGCTTGGTTGACAAAAAAGCATATACTTCTAGATTCGTCAACCAAGGAGCCGCCATGATTCATCATCGAATCCACCGGGCACGCATGCTCAGAGGCCTCAGCCTAGAAGCTTTGGCCACCAACCTGGGCGACATCAGCAAACAAGCACTGAACAAGTTTGAGAAGGGCGACTCCAAGCCCAACTCAACCCGAATTCTTCAGCTGGCCAAAGCGCTCAACGTCAAACCCGAATACTTCTTCCGATCCGACGCGATCCAACTGGCGCCGCTCGAGTTTCGCAAGCTGTCCAAAATGTCGCAGGCTCGGCAGGCTTCTGTTCGCGAAAAAATGCACGACCACCTGGAACGTTACGAAGCACTGGAACGTTGCTTTGACGCGGAGACCACCGTTCAAGTCTTGCCAGCCCAATCGCTGGCTGTGGCCAACGCTCAAGAGGCCGAACTGGCGGCACAACAACTGCGCGAGCAACTGCAAATTGGCCTCGACGCCATTGCCCACCTGACCGAGCTGCTGGAAGACAACGGCATCAAGGTGGCCCTGCTCGATGGGCCGGATGACTTTGACGGCGCTTGCGCCGCCACCCATGACAACCAGCATGTGCTGATCGCGCTGAACTGCCAACGCCCCGGCGAGCGCATGCGCTTTACTGCCGCCCACGAACTGGGCCACTGGGTCATGGCCCTGCCCGCAGACATGCCCGACAAAGACAAAGAAGCCTGCTGCCACCGTTTTGCAGGAGCGTTTCTGTACCCCAAAGACCGTGTGCTGCAAGACTTTGGCAACCACCAGCGCTCGCGGGTTTATTCGGCAGAATTGTTGAATGCCAAGCGTCGTTACGGCGTGTCCATGCAAGTGGCGCTGCGCAGGCTGAAAGACCTCGATCTGCTCAGTGATGCAGGCTTTCGCAACGCCTACTTTGAATTCAACAAACACGGTTGGCGGACCAACGAACCTGAAGTATTGCTGCCAGAGCAACCGCGACGATTTGAATCCTTGGTCTATCGCGGATTGGCTGAAGACCTCTTTACCCCCTCCAGAGCCGCAGAATTTTTGCAATGCAGCCTCCATGAGCTGGACCCCCAACTGGATCGCTTACCAGCCACCACATGACAACGCAGGTCTACATCAGTGACACCAACATCTGGATTGATTTGCGCAATGCAGGTCTTCTGGATGCGATGTTTGACCTGCCCCTCACGCTGTGCTGCACAGACTTTGTACTGACTGAACTACAAGACTTTGACCACACCCATTTGCGAGCGCGGGGGCTGGTGGTTGAAACTTTGGATGAGCAAGCCACCGCCGCACTCTTCCCGCTGATGCAAGCCCACAACAACAGCTCGTTGGCTGATGTGTCGTGCTACCAATTGGCCAAACAAACAGGCCGCCCCTTGCTCACAGACGATGGCCGCTTGCGTAAACAAGCAATGGCCGATGGCTTGCAAGTACACGGCGCGCTGTGGTTGATGGATCAAATGGTGGCACACCAAATCATTGAAAAAAAAGTCGCAGCCCAGCACTTGCAAAGCATGCTTACCTCTGGTGCTCGGCTACCTGTAGCTGACTGCCAAAAGCGGCTGACCTTATGGGCAGCCTGAGCTTTAGCCGTTCCACCCCGTAAACACCGCCTTCAACCTCTCCACCGTATGCCGTCATTTGGCAACACGGGGTTGGTAGGCGGTTTGCAAAAAACCATCAGGGAGGCCTGCAGGACCTTGGGCATTTCAGTACTGCTTGTACGGCAAGAACTTTCCCGACAGCACCACGTTCACGCGGTCGCCCTTGGGGTCGGGCTGGCGCACGATGTCCATGCTGAAGTCGATGGCGCTCATGATGCCGTCGCCGAACTCTTCGTGGATGAGTTCCTTGATGGTGGTGCCGTAGACGCTCACGATTTCGTACCAGCGGTAGATCAGCGGGTCGGTGGGCACCTGGCTGGGCAGTGAGCCTTTGTAGGGCACCACTTGCAGCCACTTGATTTCGTCGGCGGTCAGGCCAAAGATCTTGCCGATGATCTTGGCTTGCTTGGCGTCAAAGGTCATTTGGCCCAGGCACCCGGCAGTGACCCACTCTTTGGACAGGCCGACTTTTTCGGCGACGTCGCTCCACTTGATGCCTTTGGACACTTTGGCTGTGATGATTTTTTCGGTGATGTCTAAACGGTTCATGAAAGACCTCTTGAGGGGAGTTGATGAAAAATTAAGGGGAGAAATTCAATGGGCTTTGGCGCGTGACACCAAAAAGTCGACGATGTGGTTGCGCATGTCGTAATAACCGGGCAAGTGGTGCAACTGGGCGCGTGTGCGTTCGCGTGGCAGCGGGTTGACCACCACTTCGGCCAGACCACCGGGGACATAACTGCCGCCCGACTCGTTGCCGTTGCTCATGAGCAAAATGCGGTCGGACAACAAAATCGCTTCGTCCACGTCGTGCGTGATCATGAAAACCGTCTGCTGCGTCTGGCGCACGATGGTCATCAGCTCATCTTGGATGGTGCCGCGCGTGAGCGCATCCAATGCGCCAAAAGGCTCGTCGAGCAGCAGCATCTTGGGCTGGATGGCAAACGCACGGGCAATGCCCACGCGCTGCTTCATGCCGCCCGAGAGCTGGCTGGGTTTTTTGTCGATGGCGTGCAGCAAGCCCACCATGCCGACGTGCTTTTCCACATGCACATTGACTTGTGGTGTTTTCCATTCTGGCCATTTGGACCGAACAGCAAACGCGATGTTTTGCCGCACCGTGAGCCAGGGCATGAGCGCGTGGGTTTGGAACACCACGCCGCGCTCCAAGCTCGGGCCTGCGATCTCACGCCCGTCCATGAAGGTGTGGCCCGTGCTGGCCGTGTCCAAGCCTGCCAGCACGTTCAAGATGGTGGTCTTGCCACAGCCCGAGTGGCCGATGATGCAAACGAACTCGCCCTTGTCGATGCTGAAGGACACGTCGGAAAAAACAGGCTTGTCGCTTTGGTAGGCCTTGCCCAGTTTTTCGATTTGGAGGAAACCTGTCATGGCTTGGGCCTTGGGTTGAACTTCGGGAAGATCGGTAGAAATGGCGACGGCCTTGGCCACAGCCGCTGATGCGCTGGGGGCCGCCCATTCACGTTGGCTGGTGTCACTCCACATAAGTCACCGCCTTTTGCACTTGGGCAAACGCCAGGTCCAGCAACATGCCGACCACACCAATCACCAGCACAGCAAAGATCACATTCACCAACGACAGGTTGTTCCACTCGTTCCACACAAAGTAGCCCACGCCCGTGCCGCCCACCAGCATTTCGGCGGCCACGATCACCAGCCAAGCGATGCCCATGCTGATGCGCATGCCGGTGACGATGGTGGGGGCTGCGGCAGGCAAGATGACCAAAAAGGCTTTGCGCAGCGGCTGAACTTCCAGCGTGCTGGCCACGTTCAGCCATTCACGTTTGACAGCGGCCACGCCAAAAGCGGTGTTGATCAGCATGGGCCAGACCGAGCAGATGAAGATCACGAAAATACCGCTGACTTCAGAGTCTTTGAGGGTGTACAGCGCCAAGGGCATCCAGGCCAGCGGGCTGATGGGTTTGAGCACCTGAATGAAGGGGTCAAACGCTTTGCGCATGAGGGGCGACATGCCGATCATGAAACCCACCGGCAAGGCCACCAACACGGCCAAGAAAAAGCCCAAGGCCACCCGACCCAGCGAATGCGCCAGCTGGATGCCGATGCCTTTGTCGTTGGGGCCTTTGTCGTAGAAAGGATCGGCCAGGTGGCCCAGCATGGCCTTGCCCACTTCAAGCGGTGGCGGGAAGCCAGTGGTTTTGACCGCGCCCGGGTCTTTGCCCATCATCTTTTGGTATTCGATCTCTTCGGCCGTCATGCCCGCCTTGGCAGCGCCTGCCACCGTTGGGGCGGTGGCTGAGAGTTGCCACGCCCCCAGAAAGACCAGGAACATGAGCAGCGAGACCATGGCCGCGCGCAAATTGAGGTGCGTGGTTTTCATGTGTCTCAGCCCATCTTGTTGATGGCAAAGCTCTTGATGTAGTCCTCGGGCTTGGCCGGATCAAACTCTTTGCCCATGATCTTGTGCTTGGGGTAAGGCGTGGTGGCCGCAAAGTTGTGACCCAGCTCTTTCATGTGCTTGCGCGCATCGGTGATGAGGAAGACCTTCTCGGCGATTTGCTTGTAATTCACATCGCCTTTCACATAACCCCAGCGCTTCATTTGCGTGAGCATCCACACGGCCATGCTCTGCCAGGGCATCGGGTCAAAGTCGGCGCGGTCAGGCACGTTTTGCACCTTGCCCAAACCGTCGGCAAACTTGCCGGTCAGCACTTGGGCAAGCACCGCCTCGGGTTGGTTCAGGTACTGCGCTGGGGCGATCACCTTGGCGATCAGTTCGCGGTTGCCCGGCTGGCGCGCCATGGCGGCCGCCGTGAGTACCGCACGGTACAGCGCGGCAAAGGTGTTGGGGTTCTTTTGGATGAATTCGGTGCTGGTGCCAAAGGCGCAGCAGGGGTGGCCGTCCCACAAGTCTTTGGTGAGCATGTGGATAAACCCGACTTCATCGAAAACCGCACGCTGGTTGAAGGGATCGGGTCCGAGGAAACCGTCGATGTTGCCCGAGCGCAAGTTGGCCACCATCTCTGGCGGCGGCACCACGCGGATTTGCACATCGGTGTCGGGGTTGATGCCGTTTTCAGCCAGGTAGTAGCGCAGCAAGAAGTTGTGCATTGAATAATCGAAGGGCACAGCAAACTTGAAGCCTTTCCAGTTCTTCGGGTCGCGGTTGTTCTTGTGCTTGACAGCCAGCGTGATGGCCTGGCCGTTGATGTTCTGGATGGTCGCCACATTCATGGGCGTGGCGCTGGCACCCAAGCCCATGCTGATGGCCAAGGGCATGGGCGACAGGAAATGCGTGGCGTCGTATTCCTTGTTGATCATCTTGTCGCGGATCAAGGCCCAGCCTGCGGTCTTGGTCACTTCCACGTTCAGGCCCTGCTTTTGGTAAAAGCCCAGCGGCTCGGCCATGATGAGCGGCGTGGCGCAAGTGATCGGGATGAAGCCGATCTTGAGGTTGGTTTTTTCCAAAGGGCCTTTGCTTTGGGCCAAGGCCTGCAAGCTGGCCACAGGCAGCACGCTGGCAATGGCGGCCATGGCGGTTTTTTTGCCCACGGCGCGCAAGAACATGCGGCGCTCTTCGTCGTGCGGGAACAGCGACTTGACCAGTGTGGCCTCGATGAACTCCTGACTGTAGGCCTCGAACTCGGCGGTCTCTGAACGGGCACGCAGTTGCGCAGCGGCAGCATCGGCGGCCACCTCGGCATGGTGGTCTGCAGGTGAATGGTCACGGCCGCAGCTGCACTTGAGCATCAGGGGGCGGTCGGCGTTGTACGGATCGAAAAATTCAGACATGGCGGCCTCACTTCGGTTGTGGATGCTCAGGTCTATGCAAGCTGTGGGCCAGAAAACGCGCACAGCGGGCCAAGAGATGGACATGGCCTCATTTCGTGAGGCGCTTGTCGACGCGCTGTAGGGCTGGCCCTACAAATGAGTTGTCTATGCTCTGCAGGAGTTGCCTGTTGGATATTTTTGTAGGAGCCCACCCCTGTGGGCGATGGGCGCGGCACACGCCCCCACCCCGCCTTGAAAAGCATCGCCCAGCAAACCATCGCCCACAGGGTGGGCTCCTACAAAGACCCAAATACCCACATGGCCGACAAAACAGGAGCCATTCAAACTTCATCGGGCCATCTCAATAATTGCCCCCGCTCTGGCTTTGCGCATACAAAGCCAGCTCCACATCGTTCTTGGTGCCGGTCTTTTCCAAGATACGTGCACGGTAAGTGCTCACGGTGTTGGGCGCGAGGCTCAATTGCGCACCAATTTCGCTCACGGTGTGGCCTTGGGTCAACAAAAGATAGACCTGGTGCTCGCGGTGCGAGAGCATGTCGATCCCGGTTTTGGTGCGGCCCTGGCTGACCAGGCTGGCCAAGGCCTCGGCAGTGGCCGACGAAACATGCTTGCCTCCCGCTGCCACGCGACGCAGGGCCGCGATCAGGTCGTCCGGGTCAGTGCTTTTATTCAGATAGCCCGAGGCCCCCAGCTGAATGCAGCGCACGGCATATTGTTTTTCAGGGTAGGTGCTGAGCATGAGCACGGGCAAGCCCGGCCAGTCGCGCCGCAGCGCTTGCAACACCTCCAGCCCGTCCATGCCTGGCATGGCGATGTCGAGCAAGACCACGTCGATGCCCTGCGGTCCTTGCAGGGCCTGCACGGTGTCCAGCACGGCGTGGCCGCTGTCGGCCTCGGCCACCACCTGCAGCAGCGGGTCATCGGCTAACACCATCTTCAGGCCTTCGCGCACGATCTTGTGGTCGTCGCCCAGCAGCACACGCACCGTGGCTCTCATGGCGTGCCCTCTCCAATCGGCAAGGGCAAGGGCATGGACAGCCGCATGCGGGTGCCCCGGCCGGGGTGGCTGTCGATGTCGATCACGCCACCAAAGTGGCGCGCCCGCTCGCGCATACCCAAGATGCCGTAGGCCTGAGGCGACTCAAACACCTGCGGCAAAGCGCCACAGCCATCGTCTTCCACCGACAGGTGCAGCCAGCCCTCGCGCTCGACGATGTCCACGTCCACCGTGCGCGCCTGCGCGTGACGCCCCACGTTGCTCAGCATTTCCTGAAAGATGCGGAACACCGCCATGGCCATGGGCTCTGGCAATTCCCGCTGCTCATGGACTTCCATGCACCACTTGAGTTGCTGTTCTGCCGAATGAACAAACTCCTGCGCCTGCCACTCCAAAGCGCCCCACAGGCCCTGGTGGTCGAGGATGCTGGGACGCAGGTCGGTGATGATGCGGCCCACATTGACCACCGCGTTCTCGATCAAACGACTCATGTTTTGACACTTGCCCCGCATCTTCAGGCGCATGCTTTGGGCCTCCTCGGCGGCGCGCCGCTCTTGCTCAGACAAGCGCTTGTCCAGCCAACCCACATCCATCTTCAGGGCCACCAGCAAGCTGCCCAATTCGTCATGCACCTCGCGGGCGATGCGGGTACGCTCTTCTTCGCGCACGGCCTCCGACCAAGCGGCCAGTTCGCGCAGTTGCTGCAAGGCGGTTTCCAGCGCCTGCGTGCGCTCGGCCACGCGCAGCTCCAGCTGATTTTTGGCCTGGTGCAAAGCATCCTCAGCCCGCTTACGTTCGGTGATGTCGACAAACGTGACCACCGCGCCACGCACCTGACCCTGGTCAAACACTGGGTAACTCGAATACTCCACCGGAAAGCTGTTGCCATCTGCGCGCCAAAACACTTCGCTGTCGATGCGGCAGGGCTCACCGCGCCGAAAAGCGTTGTAGATCGGGCAGTCGTCCAGGGGGTAATGCGTGCCATCGGCATGGGCGTGGTGTGTGAGCACATGCATGTTTTGGCCCAACACCTGCTCGGGCTGCAGGCCGATCATGCGGGCCCCGGCCGGGTTGATGAACACACACAACCCGTCTAGATCGACACCAAAAACCCCCTCACCGGTAGAGGCCAACATCAGGCCCAAGGGGTCGCGCCAGGCATCGGTGACGCCCATGACACCGCTCATTGTCGGCTGAGAAGGAGGTCGTGCAAGGTTCATGCACATGACTAGCAAGCCGTGTGCCATGCATGCGGACGGTTGACCTTGAGCCCCATGGGCTTTGTCGCCTGGGGCACCCCCCCGTTGCGGTACTGGACGCGACAATGGGGACTGAGACACGATGTTTTGACTGCTGATTGGATGGCCATGACCCCGGTACCCACTGCGCTGTTGCAAGGCGCTTCGAACTTTCGCGATGTCGGCGGCTACCGCAAT
>JBIKQY010000446.1:0-2510 GCA_044349465.1 Limnohabitans sp.
CAAGAGGCCACGGTGCTTGAGCGGCGGGCCGATTTGTTGCCCGAGGTTTATCTGCGCGCAGAGCGCCAGTACGGCAACTTCAACTTTGCCAATGGCGCACCGGTCAACCGTTTGTTCGTTGGGGTGAGCAGCCGCTTGGGTGCGGGTCTGTCGGGCTTGTCCAATGTGGCCGCCGCGCGCGGCCAGCTGGAGGCTGCCTTGGCCGAGGTGCAGGTGCAAACGCGCAACCTGAATGAACAGGTGCTGGCAGACCATGCCCAGTTTATGGCCACAGAGCGGCGTTTGTCATCGGTGCAGGCGTCTTTGCGCTCGGCGCAGTCGGTATCAGAGTCGTTTGATCGCCAGTTTTTGGCGGGTCGCAAGACCTGGCTGGATGTGATGAACGCCGCACGCGAACTGGCGCAGACCGAGGCCCTGATCGCCGACTTGCTGGCCACCCAGGTGGTGGTGAGCTGGCGTTTGAGTTTTTACACCCAAGGCATTGAGGCCGTGACCCAGGGCAACCCATGAAATCCCCCGAGATGAATCATTTGCTGCCCAGCCTTGCACGCTTGGCGCAACTGCAGCACGAGAGCATTGACCGCTTGGCCTTGCAAGAAGCTGTGGCTGCGGCCTTGGGCAAAAAAGGCATGGCTGCACCAGAGGTCGAACAAACGCCCCAACAACAACTTCAGACCGTTACCCAGCACCTGCAGGTAGCTGCCCCCCGCTGGCTCAAAGGGCCCGACGCCGCCAAGATGCCCGCGCTGGTGCACGCGCAAGACGGGAACCAAGGGCACGGTCAATGGGGGGTGTTGCGCGGGCAAAACGCACAAGGCCAGTGGATCAGCGATTGGTGGGACGCGGCCAACCAGCGCTGGGCCGAATGTGCCGATGCCAAGCTGGACCGCCACACCATTGCAACCCTGCGCCTGTCCCGCCCTTATTCAGCCACCAAAAGTCCGGTCGCCCAACTGATTCGCCATGAATTGTTCGCCCATGCCGGTGTGCTGCGCGAGACGCTCTTGGGGGGCATGATGATCAACGTGCTGGCCCTGGTGACTTCGTTTTACAGCTTGCAGGTCTATGACCGGGTGATCCCCGCTGCCGCATCGCAAACGCTCTTGGTGTTGACGCTGGGTGTGTTGGGGGCCATTGTGTTTGAGTGGCTGGCCAAGCGCGTGCGCAGCCGGCTCTACGAAAGGCTGATTGACCAAGTCGACCAGCGCTTGGCGCGCCAGGTCTACTTGCGGTTTTTGGCGATCCGGCTGGACCAGCTGCCCCAGAGCGTGGGGGCCCTGTCCGCACAAATGCGCGGCTATGAAACAGTGCGGAGTTTTTTTACCGCAGCCACTTCCAGTTTGCTGGTGGATGCGCCTTTTGCGCTGCTGTTTTTGGTGGTGATGGCCATGATTGGTGGCTGGCTGGCGGTCATCCCATTCATGTTTTTTATGGTGTGTCTGGGTGTGGGCATGTATTACCGCAGGCGGGTTGATGCATTGGCCACGCAGGCCAATGCGGCCAGCAACCAAAAAACAGGCCTCTTGGTGGAGACCATCGAAGGGGCCGAGAGCATCAAGTCTGGCCAGGGCGGTTGGCGCATGCTGTCGCGCTGGATGAAGACCACCGACGAAGCCCGCGACAGCGATTTGCAAATTCGCAATGTCAGCGAGCATTCGCAACACTTGGGCAGCGCCTTGCAGCAGGTGTCTTACACGCTGCTGGTGGCCACGGGCGCTTTGATGGTAAGTCGCGGTGAGTTGTCTTTGGGTGGGCTGATTGCTTGCTCGATCTTGTCCGGGCGTGTGCTGAACCCGGTGGCGATGATTCCGGGTCAGTTGGTGCAGTGGGCCCACGCCAAGGCAGCACTGCAAGGGCTGGACCGTCTGTGGGCGCTGCAAGACGACCATCATGGGCAAGAGATGCCCATATTGCCCGCCAAGATCCAGGGCGCTTTTCGTATCGAGGGGGTTGTGGCCCACTACGGCGGCAAAAAGGCGCTTTCGGTTTCAAATTTGGTGATTCAGCCTGGAGAAAAAATAGGTGTGCTGGGCCCCATTGGCGCTGGCAAGACCACGCTGTTGCGCTTGCTCTCGGGCATGTACAAGCCGCAAGAGGGGCGCATCTTGCTGGACGATGTCGATTTGTCACACCTGTCCAAACCGCTGCTGGCCGAACACTTGGGTTATGTGCAGCAAGAGGGCCGGCTGTTTGCAGGCACTTTGCGCGACAACCTGATCTTGGGCCAGCTCGATCCGGGCGACGAAGCGATTTTGCAGGCCGCACGCGAGACGGGCCTGCTGCAAACCGTTATCACCGTGCACCCCAAGGGCTTGCAGCAAGAGATTTTTGAAGGCGGCACGGGCCTGTCGGGCGGGCAGCGCCAGTTGGTGAACTTGACGCGGGCTTTTTTGCGTCAGCCGCGCATTTGGCTGCTCGATGAGCCTACTGCCTCGATGGACCGAGTTTTGGAGCAGCAGGTCATGCATGCGCTCAAGGCGGCGATAGGGCCTGCAGACACACTGGTGCTG
>JBIKQY010000447.1:0-2509 GCA_044349465.1 Limnohabitans sp.
TGACATTGCGCGCGCTGCCATTGACTACGCCCGCAAGCATTTCTTTGACGTGTTGCTGGTCGACACCGCAGGTCGCTTGGCGATTGACGAAGCCCTGATGGCCGAAATCAAGGCCTTGCACGCTGAACTCAAGCCTGTTGAAACCCTGTTCGTGGTCGATGCCATGCAAGGTCAGGACGCGGCCAACACCGCCAAGGCGTTCAGCGATGCATTGCCTTTGACGGGCATTGTGCTCACGAAACTCGACGGCGACTCACGCGGTGGTGCGGCCCTGTCGGTACGCCAGATCACCGGTGTGCCGATCAAGTTTGCCGGTACCAGCGAGAAAATTGATGGCCTGGAAGTGTTCGATGCCGAGCGCCACGCAGGCCGTGTGCTGGGCATGGGCGACATCGTGGCCCTGGTCGAGCAGGTCACCGCCGGTGTGGACATGGAGGCCGCACAAAAGTTGGCGTCCAAAGTCAAAAGCGGTGGCAGTTTTGACTTGAACGACTTTTTGGCGCAGATTCAGCAGATGAAGCAAATGGGCGGGCTGTCGAGCCTGATGGACAAGCTGCCCAGCCAGATGACCGCCAAGGCCGCGTCCATGGACATGGACAAGGTGGAGAAAGACATTGGCCGCAAGCAAGGCATCATCCACAGCATGACGCCCAAAGAGCGCAGCAAGCCTGAGCTGATCAAAGCCACCCGCAAACGCCGCATTGCAGCGGGCGCGGGCGTTCAGGTGCAAGACGTCAACCGCATGCTCAAGGAGTTTGAGCAAATGCAGGACATGATGAAAAAAATGTCCGGCGGCGGCATGATGAAAATGATGAAGCGCATGGGTGCCATGAAAGGCATGATGGGCGGCGGCGGGGGATTTCCCGGTATGCCGCGCTGATTCAGTACTGGCTTGCGGGCAGCGTCACCTGCAGGCCGTCCAATTCTGGCGTCAACGTGATCTGGCAAGACAGGCGGCTGCCCGCCTCGCGCGTTTGGGCGGTGAAAGCCAGCATGCCGTCCTCATCGCTGCTCATGGTCGGCAGCTTGGACTGCCAATCGCCTTGAACCACCACATGGCAAGTGGCGCAGGTCAGCAGCCCGCCGCAATCGGCCTGGATGCCGGGCAAATTCGCATCGACTGCCGCTTGCATCAGGCTTTGGCCGGGCTCTACTTGCAGGCTTTGCTCGGCTTGTGTCGGGTCGTGGGGTTGCAGGTGGATCGTGATCATCAGTGCATCGCGCTCAAACGCGCTTTCCATGGGTTTTTTAAATTCGGCCGAAGTATTCGCGCTTGTGAAACTCCGCCGCATCTTCGGCTTGCATCAGGCGGTGGTGCTCGGCCCGCTTGATGGTGCTGTAGTAATCCACCAAGGGCTGGCCCATGGCCTGGCACAAGGCCGCATCACGCTGCAGTGCTTGCACGGCATCGGCCAAAGACGTGGGGATGGCGGCTGCCCCTGAGGCATAAGGCGTTTCGGTGGCTGGCGGCGCTTGCAGCTGCGCGTCCACCCCGTCGAGCCCCGCATGGATTTGCGATGCCATGTAGAGATAAGGGTTGGCCGCAGGTTCGCCCAGGCGGTTTTCAATGCGGGTGGCCTTGTTGCCGGGTTCGCCGATCACGCGCAGCATGGCGCCGCGGTTGTCGCGGCCCCACAAAATCGACTGAGGTGCCATCGCGTTGGGCCGAAAGCGCCCATAGCCATTGCTGGTGGAGGTGCACAGGGCGGTGAGCGCAAGCGCGTGCGTCAGCAGACCTGCAAGCCAACCTGCGCCCGCATAGCTGAGCACCTGCCGCGCATCCAGCGCACCGACACCCGGTGCGGCAGCCTCGCGCATGAACACGTTGCGCCCTGTGGCCAACTCGCAAACCGATTGGTGCAGGTGCCAGCCGCTCGACATGATGTGTTCAAACGGCGGGCGGCACATGAAGGTGGCGTGGTAACCGGCGCGGCGCAGGGCTTGGCGCGTGGCGTTGCGAAACAGCACCATCTGGTCGGCAGCCGTCAGCGCATCGCTCACGTCAAACACCGCTTCGACCTGGCTGGGGCCGAGTTCAATTTCGAGCGAGATCAGCGGCAGGCCCAGCGCCTGCGCGGTGCGCTGCACGATGCGCAGCGGCTCTTCGGCCCGGTCCATCCAGGCTTCGGTCAGCAGGTTGTAGCCCGGGTGGATCAGGCTGACTTCGGGCGCGGGGCCGGGCCAGGCGGCACGATCCGGGTCCAGGTCTGGCCCGTGCAGCGGGTCTTTGAGGCGGTAGATGTGAAATTCGATTTCCAGCCCGCAGCGCATTTGCCAGCCGCGATCGGCCAGGCGCTGCACGGCTTGCTGCAGCACATGGCGCGAATCGAGCGGCACGATGCGGCCGTCGGCAAAGTAGGGCTGGCACTGCAGCCAGCCGGTTTTGTCGGCCCAGGGCATCACATGCCAGCTGGCCGGGTCGGGCATGAGCGTGAAATTGCTGGCCCCGGCAAAGCCGGGCAGGGTGTCTTCAATGCCCGGCTCGAACACCTTGAAGGCGGTGCGGTCC
>JBIKQY010000082.1:0-8817 GCA_044349465.1 Limnohabitans sp.
CATTTTTTTGAAACGAGCCGAGTCCACAGTCATGCCATGCAAAAAATGATGAACACCCTTTTGGCGCTGTACGAGCAAGGCGGCGACTTGGTCTATTCAGGTGAGTCGGTCACCCAGTTGATGCACGCTTGGCAATGCGGACGGCTGGCTGAAAAGTCAGGTGCCAGCGCGGCTTTGCAGTTGGCCAGCTGGTTGCACGATGTCGGTCATTTGTGGGCGAATTTGGAGGGCACGCCAACCCTCAGAGGCCAAGACGATGTGCATGAATGCATCGGTGCACTGGTACTGCTGCCTGTGTTTGGTCTTGCTGTTTCAGAGCCTGTGCGCTTGCATGTGCAGGCCAAGCGCTATTTGGTCGGCACACGCGAGATCTACGCCAGCAAGCTGTCGCCTGATTCTGTGCGAAGCCTGCAATTGCAGGGCGGACCCATGGGGCCGCAAGAGTGTGCTGCTTTTGAAGCGGAGCCTTTTTTTGCCGATGCCGTGAAGCTGCGTGTGTGGGATGACCTGGGCAAAAAATCTGCTTGGTTTGAGGACACACGCCAGGATGCTCTTGACCACTTGATGCAGTTGATGCACCGCGTGGCGCAGGTGCACGTCACTCAAATTTAACAAAAAGGACATGTCTTTGACACGGGTGTGGGGAATCATTCAGTACAGGAAAAAAAGGAGCTGAAGTCATGACGGAGTCACTTAACCCCACTTTTATGCAGTCCCCTGTTCAATTGTCTGGGGGGGCTCTTCAGTCGGGGGCAGCTGTCACCGGTCTGGACTTTTTGCCTCGGCGTTTACAAAGCACCATTGAAGTCAGTTGGGCGCAGCATCTCGACGAAGTTCGTGAAGCGCAGCGTCTGCGGTACCAGGTTTTTGCCAACGAGCTGGGCGCGCGGTTGCCCAAATCGCTGCCAGGCCATGACATCGATTTGTTCGACGATTACTGCGAACACCTGTTGGTCCGGGACAATGCCTCAGGCCAAGTCATTGGCACCTACCGGGTGCTCACCCCCGCACAGGCCAAACGCGTAGGCAGCACCTACAGCGACACCGAGTTTGACCTGACCCGTCTGCGCGATCTGCGCAGCCGCATGGTGGAGTTGGGCCGCAGCTGCGTGCACGCAGATCACCGCCATGGCGCGGTCATCATGGCCTTGTGGGGCGCCTTGTTTGAATTCATGGACCGCAACCGCCTGGACACCATGATCGGTTGCGCCAGTATTCCGATGCTGCACAACGGCGTGGTCACGGGTGACGTTGCCGCCAGCATCTGGCACCAGTTGCGTGAAAAGCACTTGGCCGAAATCCAGTTCCATGTGCGGCCACGTTTGCCTTTGCCCGTGGAAGAGTTGGACCATGGTTTGGCCATCGAGCCGCCCGCGCTCATCAGGGGCTATTTGCGTTTGGGCGCCAAGGTGCTGGGTGCGCCCGCTTGGGACCCGGATTTCAACACGGCCGATCTGCCCATGATGATGCGCACGGCCGATTTGCCCATGCGCTACCGCAAGAACTTCTCCATGGGGCCCGCATGACAAACACCGATGGACTCTTAACGGCCGCTGCGATGTTCAAAACATCTCATGCGGCGTTCGATGGCACTTTGCCCCAAGTCTTGCCTGAATCAGTGCAGGGGGCAGACGATCAAGACGATGACATATTGCCCGCAGGCCGGCAGCGTTTGCGGGCAGTTTTTATTTCGGACCTGCACATTGGCACGCCTGGCTTCCAGGCCGAAGCCTTGCTCGATTTTTTGAAGCACCACCCCAGCGACGTGTTGTATTTGGTGGGCGACATCGTAGACGGTTGGCAACTGCGCAGGCGCTGGTTTTGGCCCCAAAGCCACAACGATGTGGTGCAAAAATTATTGCGCCGAGCGCGCAAAGGGTGCCGCGTCATCTATGTGCCCGGCAACCACGACGAGTTTGCGCGGCATTTTGTGGGTCACGCATTTGGCGGTGTCGAGGTACTGCATGACACGTCCCACACCACGGCCAAAGGCCTCAAATTGTGGGTGGTGCACGGTGACCACTTTGATGGGGTGATCCAGTGCGCCAAGTGGCTGGCTTATGTGGGCGATTATTTGTATGAATTGACCTTGAGGCTCAACCGTCACCTCAACAGCTTCAGGGCGCGCATCGGCTTGGAGTACTGGTCCTTGTCGGCTTACCTCAAACTCAAGGTCAAAAAAGCGGTTAATTTCATCAGCGACTTTGAGGTGGCCGTCGCGCAAGAGGCCAAGAGACGGGGTTTTGATGGCGTGGTGTGTGGCCACATTCACCACGCTGAAATTCGCGATGTGAATGGCACCTTGTATTGCAACGATGGCGATTGGGTGGAAAGCCGCACCGCCTTGGTGGAGCACGCCGACGGTCGCCTCGAGATCATCCACTGGGCCGGTCAGGCGGTGGTGGTCAACGCCTTGCCCGTGCAGGCGGTGCCCGCTTGAAGCTGGCGCTGATCACCGACGCTTGGCACCCCCAAGTCAATGGGGTCGTGACCACCTTGCATGAGCTGGTGGAGGCTTTGGGGCCCTTGGGCGTCGTGGTGACGGTGCTGCACCCTGGCCAGTTCAAAAACCGGCCCTGCCCAGGCTATGCGGGCATTGATCTGGCGGTGCGTCCTTACAAGGCCTTGGCCCTGATGCTCGACAGCCTGTCACCCGATGCGGTGCACATCGCCACCGAGGGGCCTTTGGGCTGGGCCGCACGCAAGCATTGCATTCGAAGGGGGTGGCGTTTCACCACCGCTTTTCACACCAAGTTTCCGGAAATCCTTCGGGCGGCTTTGGGTGTGCCTTTGTTCCTGGGTTACGCACTGTTCCGGCGTTTTCACCGACCTTCCTCTGGGGTCATGGTGCCCACCGAAGGCGTTCTGAACATGCTGCAAGCGAGGGGTTTTCGGTCATTGAAGCCCTGGACCCACGGGGTGGATTTGTCCTTGTTTTCGTATCAGCCGCAGGCGATGGCTTTGCCCGAGCTGGAACATCTGCCGCGCCCCTGGGCCTTGTATGTGGGGCGTGTCTCGTATGAAAAAAACATCGATGCCTTTTTGAGCATGCCTTGGTCGGGCATACGCATCGTCTGCGGCGAGGGCCCTTTGGCCGCGCAGCTGAAGGCGCGATACGCCGATGTGGTGTGGATGGGGGTGTTGCCGCGCCCGCAATTGGCCAAGGTCTATGCCGCTGCCGATGTGTTCGTGTTTCCCTCGCGCAACGAAACTTTCGGATTGGTCATGCTCGAAGCCATGGCTTGCGGTACACCTGTCGCGGCTTATCCAGTCGATGGGCCATTGCAAGTGTTGGGTGCTGAAACTGGCCAGCCCTTGGGGGGTGCGCTTGACGAGGATTTGGAAAAAGCTGCAGCGCAGGCCTTGCGCGTACCACGCCAAGAGGCCAGGCGCAGGGCGCAAGCTTTTGGCTGGCCCCACACGGTAGCGCTGTTCAAGTCTTACTTAATGGAGATCAAAGGCGACGATAAATAAGCCTTGGGGCGTCATGGCTTTGTCATCAAAATGACTTGATCTGTTTATAAGATGATTTGAATTCTTCGACGGTGTGCCATGCCCAATCCAAATTCACAGATCATTTCGTCAGTGTTGTCACCGGAGTTTTTGGAGCGCGATCTGAGCATCTTGGCTTTTAATGAGCGGGTGCTCGACTGGGCACACCGCCCCGAAGTGCCTGTACTCGAACGCCTGCGGTACCTGTGCATTGTGTCGTCCAACCTGGACGAGTTCTTTGAAGTTCGGGCCGAGCCGCATGTGATGGGCAGCTTGCAGGCGATCACATCCGGGCAGTACACGAACGACAGCTTGAAGGCCATTACCGACAAAACCAACGCCATGGTGACGCGGCAATACGCCTTGTACAACGACGAATTGCTGCCCACCTTGCAGCGCCATGGCTACCGTTTGTTGTCACACGGCGAGCGCAATGCCGAACAACGTCGCTGGGTGCGCAGCTACTTTGAGCGCGAGGTGCAGCCCCTGCTGGTGCCCGTGGGCCTGGACCCGGCTCACCCCTTTCCTCAAGTGGCCAACAAATCGCTCAACTTCATCGTGCAGTTGTCGGGCAAGGACGCTTTCGGGCGGACCAACGAAATCGCCATTGTCAAAGTGCCGCGTGTTTTGCCGAGAGTGATTGCCTTGCCGGATCGGGTGTGTGAGGGCTGCAAGGCCTTTGTGCTCTTGTCCAGCGTGATCCGCGCCCACCTGGCCGAATTGTTTCCAGGTCGTGAAGTTGGGCAGTTCTCGCAGTTTCGGGTCACCCGCCATTCGGACTTGGCAGTGGACGAAGACGAAATCGCCAACTTGCGCATGGCCCTGCGCCAAGGCTTGCAGCACCGCCACTACGGCCAGGCGGTTCGACTGGAAGTCTCGTCCAACTGTGCGCCCCGATTGGCAGAGTTTTTGCGCAAGGAATTTCGCCTGCCCGAAGCTTCGGTGTTCCGGGTCAATGGTCCGGTGAACTTGGTGCGCCTGATGCAGTTGATTGATCTGGTGCCTGCGCCAGACTTGCTGTTTCCGCCATTCAAAGCCAGCTTTCCAGTTCAGTTGCCGCAACACGGCTCGATTTTTAACCGGCTCAAAGTGGGCGATGTGGTGATTCACCAACCCTTTGAAAGCTTTGACGGCGTGCTGGCCTTTTTGCGTGAAGCCGTGATGGACCCGGATGTGTTGGCCATCAAGCAAACCATTTACCGCGCAGGCAGCGACACCACCATGATGGACTTGCTGCGCGAAGCGGTCCGCCGTGGCAAGGAGGTCACGGCCGTGGTGGAACTCAAGGCCCGTTTTGATGAAGAGGCCAACATCAACTGGGCCGAGCAACTTGAATCGATTGGTGCGCAAGTCGTCTACGGCATCGTGGGGCTGAAGACGCATGCCAAAATGCTGCTGGTCACCCGCCGCGAAGGCCGCGTGCTGCGCCGCTATGGCCATCTGTCCACCGGCAATTACAACCGCCGCACCGCGGCGCTGTACACCGACATCAGCTACCTCACGGCCAATGCCGACATCACCGCCGACATGGACCAGCTGTTTGGCCATCTGGCCAGCCAAAGCCGCTTGCCCAAAATGAAGCGCTTGTTGGTCGCGCCCTTCAATCTGCATGCCCAGATGCAGGCCCTCATCGAGGCCGTGGGCAACGCGGCTGGGCGTGGTGCGCCCGGGCGCATCGTCATCAAAATGAATGCCCTGACCGACCAACCGCTGATGGAAGCCTTGTTGGAGGCTGGGAAGAAGGGTGCGAAGATCGATTTGATTGTGCGCGGGGCCTGCATGCTGCCCGCTGGGGTTGCAGGCTTGAGCGACAACATTCGGGTGCGCTCGGTCATTGGCCGGTTTTTGGAACATTCGCGGGTGTTTTACTTTTGCGCAGATCAAGACGAATCGCTGTACCTGTCGAGCGCCGACTGGATGAGCCGCAACATGACGCGCCGCATTGAGTTGGCCTGGCCCGTGACCGACCCGTTGCTGCGCCAGCGCATCATTGACGAATGCCTGATCGCCTACCTGCACGACGGGCGCGACGCCTGGGACTTGGCCCCAGATGGCCAATACCATCGTGTCGGCTTGACCGCGCCGGGGCCAGGGGCCCAACAAGCGCTGATGCAGCGCTACGACGCATCACCTGTCAAGGAGTGAGTCCCATGGATTTGATCGTGTGGCGGCATGCAGAAGCCCATGAGGCCGAGCCGGGCGAAGACGACATGCAAAGGGCCTTGACGCCTCGTGGGCGCAAACAGGCTGAACGCATGGCTGCCTGGCTGGACGCCCAGTTGCCGCAAGGCACGCGTGTGCTCAGCAGTCCGGCGGTGCGTGCTGAGCAAACTGTGCGTGCCCTGGGTCGCAAATACAAAGTCCGTGACGCACTGTCCCCTGGGGCCAGTGTGGCCGACGTGCTCGAAACCTCAGGCTGGCCCGAGGCGCGTTACCCGGTCTTGCTGGTGGGGCACCAACCGGCGCTGGGCGGCATGTTGGCGCAATTGCTGGGCATGCCCGAGGCCGCTTGCGCCATCCGCAAAGGCGCTGTGTGGTGGCTGCGCCACCGCATTCGCGAGGGCCAGGCGCAGACCGTGCTGCTGGCGGTGACCTGCCCTGAGCGCTTGTAAGCTGAAGGCTTTCAGTCTTTGGCAGGCCGACCTGTTTTGATGGTGGGCACGTTGGCCATCGCTTTCTTGAAAGCGGCGTCGGCCATGCCGGACAGGGCCTGCAGGCCTGCGCGGATCAGCTCGCTTTTCTTGACTTCCACGCCCAAAGTCATGGCGCGTTTTTTCATTTCGGTGATTTGCAGCAACTCGGTCTTGGGCAGTGTGAAACTGTCACGCACGACTTTGACCTTTTTCTCTTTGGCTGCCTTGGTTGGGGCTTCTGACTTTTTCTTGTCTGCAGCATTGGCTTGAGGCGCTTTGGCCGGGCTGGTCTTGGCTTTGGCGGGCGCAGCGGGTGCGGCAGGCAAGGTTACCGGGGCTGCAGCGGCTTTGACCGGCTTGCGTTTGGTCGCAGGGGTGGTGCTTTTGCGCGGTGCTTTGACGGGGGTCTTGGAGGTGGGAGCGGCCTTGGAGGCTGCCTTGGCAGCTGGTTTGGCGGCGGCTTTGACAGCGGGCTGGGCTGTGCGCGCTTGCGTCGACGTGGTGGCGTTGGATGCTGCGGAATTGGATGAGTCGTTCATGGAAAATCAGCCTTAATAAATTAACGGTGCATACAGTTTATACCGTTGATTTTCTATGGGCAAGAGATTGGACCCAAAAAATCGGGGAATTCAGTTCACCGCCGTCTGCAAAATCCATTCTGTCTTTTGCCAAGCATTCTTTTCTTCGCGCAGCAAGTGGGCCGATTGAGGCCAGAGCTCGACCCAATCGCTGTCCATCTGGAGGCTGACGATTCGCCGGTCTGCATCGCACTGGATGTGCAGGCCCGACAAATCCGGGTCGCGCCGGGCATGGCACAAGATGACCGCCAAGCGCAGCGCCATGAGTTGTTGCACAAAGCGGGTGTTTTGCAGTTCAGCTTCGAGCTTGCGCAGCTTGCCCCGGTGGCCGAGCACCAATTGGCTCAGGCGGTGCAGCTCGTCCAGGGTGAAGCCGGGCAGGTCGGTGTTATCCAGGATGTAGGCGCCGTGTTTGTGGTAATCGCTGTGCGAGATGCGCATGCCCGCTTCGTGCAACTGGCAGGCCCAGTGCAATTTTTGCAAATGGCGTTGGCGTTCGTTTTGGGGCACATCGACTCGCCCCGAGGCGATCATGGCTTGCAGCAAACCCTGTGCTGTGCGTGAGACCCGTTCGGCTTGTTGTTCATCGGTGCCAAAGCGCTGAGCCAACCAGCTCACCATGGACGAGCGGACATCCTGGGGCGTTTCACGGTCGATCAGGTCGTACAGCGCACCGTGGCGCAAGGCCCCCTGCGCCGCATGCATCTCATCGATCTGCAGCAGATCAAACACCGCTTGCAGCACCGCCAGTCCGCCACCGATGACGGGTTTGCGGTCTTCCTTGACACCGTCCAGGCGCAGGTTGTCCAGTTTTTGGGCCTTGAGCAAGCGCTCTTTGAGCCAGCTCAATCCGTCGCGTGTGACACGCCCTTCGGGCCAGCCGGCTTGGGTCAAGATATCGGACACAGCGCCCACCGTGCCCGAGGAGCCATAGCACTTGTCCCAGTGCTGGCGGTTGAAGAGGGTATGGGCTTCGTCGAGCACGGCCATGGCGCCGATCTCGGCGGCCTTGAAGGCCTGGGGGGTCCACAAGCCATCGGGGAAGTATTTCATCGACCAAGCCACGCTGCCCACGCGGTAAGACTCCAAGGTGCTGGCGGTTTCGTGCTGGCCCAAAATCATCTCGGTTGAGCGTCCGCCAATGTCCACCACCAGGCGGCGCTCATCCGTCTGCGGCAGCAGGTGCGACACACCCAGGTAGATGAGCCGGGCTTCTTCGCGCCCGGCAATCACCTCGATCGGGAAGCCCAGAATTTGCTTGGCCTTAACTAAAAACACGTCACGGTTACGGGCCTCGCGCAAGGTTTGGGTGGCCACGGCCCGCACCTGGTGGGGTTTAAAACCCGCAATCCGTTCGCCAAAGCGGGCCAGGCATTCCCAGCCCCGTGCCATGGCGTCTTCGCTCAGGTTGCGTTCGCTGTCCAGCCCGTTGCCTTGGCGCACGGTTTCTTTGATGTATTCCACGCGCCGCAGTTGACCCGCATCCATCTGTCCGATTTCGAGGCGGAAACTGTTGGAGCCCAGGTCGATGGCGGCGTAAAGGGAATGGGTTTGCATGGCTTGGGGGCGAGGGCGGCGAGGTCGAACGGGCAAAGTGTGAATTATGTGACCAGATTGTGAAAGTCGAATGACATGGGCGCCAATCTGACGAGGTCAGCGAGCCTGGCGTGCTCGCTCAGGCTTTATTGATCTGGCCCCTTGAAGTTTTGAACGACATGCAAGGAATCGCTTTTTTGTAGGAGCCCACCCCGTGGGCGATGGTTTTCAGGGCGTGTGCCACGCCCATCGCCCACGGGGTGGGCTCCTACAGGGAGTGAAGCCTCAGCGTAGCGATGGGCAGGCTCAGCAGCAGCCTGGTTCGCAAGCCAGATTGAGCACATCACCGCAGGGCATACCCTGGCAGCAGTGCGCGGTCAAAAAGTCCATCAGGCTTTGCATGGCGCTCAGGTCGGCGCGGTAGCGCAAAAACCGGCCTTCGCGCTGCACGCTGACCAAGGCCGAGTGGTGCAGTTCCTTGAGGTGAAACGACAGTGTGTTGGCGGGAATATCCAGAGTTGCAGACAACTGCCCTGGCTGAATGCCTTCGGGCCCAGCGCCCACGATGGCGCGAAACA
>JBIKQY010000448.1:0-2507 GCA_044349465.1 Limnohabitans sp.
ATGATTTTGGCCACGATTCAGTCGCCGCAAACCTTGGCTTTGCTGCAAGACCTGCAAGCGCAAGGCCAGCAGCGCGGCCAAGTGCTGCTGTCTCCTCAGCCCTACACACACCCGGAATTTCCGGACGCCCGCACCAGCACGCCGCTGATGCTGCAAGTGACTACGCAAGAACGTGACCTGTACGCCGAAGAACGTTTCGGCCCGATCAGTTTTGTCATCGCGTGTGAGGACGCACAAGACGCGCTGAAACAAGCCACGCAAGACGCCCGCAGCCAGGGCGGTTTGACAGCATTTTTGTATTCCATGCGAGAAGACTTCATCGCCCAGGCCGAGGCCGCCTATGCCCGCGCAGGCGCTCAACTGACCATCAACCTGGTGGGGGCCATGCCTTTGAACTTTGCAGCGGCCTACAGCGATTACCACGTCACGGGCCTGAACCCGGCGGGCAATGCGACGCTGACCAACCTGGCATTTGTGGCCGGTCGGTTTGGCATTGTCCAATCGCGCCGCCCGGTCACACCAGAAAGTGGCACCACCCCATGACCCACCAACGCCTGCCCCTTCGACTGCCGGTGTTTGCGGCACCGATGTTTTTGATCTCGGGCCCCGAGATGGTCATGGCCGCTTGCAAGGCGGGCATTGTGGGGGCCTTCCCCACCCCCAATGCGCGCCCCATCGACAAACTCGACGAGTGGATGAAAACCATCACCGAAGGCCTGGCGGCCGCCCGTGATGTGCAAGGTGCCGACGCGGTGGGCCCCTGGTGCGCCAACCTCGTCACCCACTCGTCCAACACGCGTTTGTCGCAAGACCTGGAATTGATTGCCCGCTACAAACCGCCGGTGGTGGTCACGGCTTTGGGCAGCCCCAAACCCGCCATCGAAGTGGTGCATGGCTATGGCGGCCGTGTGTTCGCCGACGTCATCAACCTGACGCTGGCGCAAAAAGCCGTCAAGGCCGGGGCCGATGGTCTGGCTTGCGTCTCGGCCGGTGCAGGGGGACACACCGGCTTTTTGTCGCCGTTTGCGTTTGTCAGCGCCATCCGCGAGTTCTTTGATGGCGAAGTGGTTTTGGGCGGCGGCATCAGCGACGGCTGGGGCATTGCTGGGGCCATCGCAGCGGGCGCCGATTATGTTTACATGGGCACACGCTTCATTCCGGCCACCGAGAGCATGGCGCCCGAGGCCTACAAACAAATGGTCGTCGACAGCACGGTGGACGACCTGATCGTCAGCGCAGGGGTGACCGGCACATCGGCCAGTTGGCTCAAGCCCTCGCTGCGCCTGAACGGCCTGGACCCGGACAACATGCCCGACGCCCCTTCCCGCCAATACGACAGCAGCGCATCCTTTGCGGGCAAGAAATGGTTGGACGTTTGGGCCGCAGGCCAGGGCCTGGGCACCATCCACCAAACCGAACCCATGGCCAGCATCGTCGATCAGTTGGCCCTTGAATACACCACCGCCATGCAGCGCTTGCAAGCCCTGCCCTATCCCCAAAGGAGTTTCCAATGAGCGCACCCGTTTACATTTTGGGCGGCTACCAGTCCGACTTCGCCAAGTCTTGGTCACGCCAGGGTCAGGACATCTCTGACATGGTCCAAGAGGCCACGCAAGGCGTGCTGGACCATGCCGGCCTGGACACCTCGGCCATCGAGAGCATCCATGTGGGCAATGCCTTTGGCGAGCTGCAACGCCAGCAAGCCCATCTGGGCTCGATGGTGGCGCAAATGACGCCCGAGCTCTGGGGCGTGCCGGCCATGCGCCATGAAGGCGCTTGCGCTTCTTCGTCACTGGGCGTGCTGGCGGCCATGGCCGAAATCGAAGCGGGCCGATACGACTGCGTGCTGGTGATGGGCGTCGAGGAGTTCAAAAACACCTCGGGCAATGTGGCCTCGGTCAACCAGAACGCTGCCGCTTGGCAGGGGCACGAAGACATTGATTGCACCTACATGTGGCCCGCCGCTTTTGGTTTGCTCGCACAAGAATACGAACGCCGCTACGGCCTCGACCGCAAGCACTTGAACCGCATTGCCGAAATCAATTACGGCAACGCCAAACGCAACCCCCTGGCGCAAACCCGCGCTTGGCAATTCGATGCCCTGAGCTTCACCGACGACGATGTGGCCAACCCGATCATCGAGCCCGGCACACGCCGCCAGGACTGCGGCCAGATCACCGATGGGGCCTGCTCGGTGGTGTTGGCATCCGCCCGTTTTGCCCAGGCCTATGCCCAAAAACGCGGCCATGGCCTGGACCAACTCGCCCGCATTGCGGGCTGGGGCCATCGCAACGCGGGTCTGCGCCTGCGCGACAAGATCGAACGCAGCCAAGGCCAGACTTATATTTTTCCCCATGTGCGTCAAACCATCGAAGACACTTGGCGCCGTGCCGGTGTGTCGGGCGTTGACGCGATGAGCGGCATCGAAACCCACGACTGCTTCACCACCACCGAGTACATGGCCATTGACCACCTGGGCCTGACCGCGCCAGGTCAAAGCTGGCAAG
>JBIKQY010000084.1:0-8757 GCA_044349465.1 Limnohabitans sp.
CCACCACGGCTTCGTGTTGGTCTGAGCTTTGGCGCAGATCCACCGTGGCCAGGTGAAAGCCAAACACTTCCACCGCGCGGATCAGCGGGTGCAGGCGCTGTGCGGCCACAGCTTCGGCGTGGTGGCTGCACAAAGACGCCTCGATGGTGCGCAAGTCGGCCAGAAATTCTTCGGCGCTGGCGTAGGGGTTTTGCGGGGCCACGGCGTGGCGGGCGGCATCACCGCCGGTCAGGGCTTTGAGCGTGGCGGCCAAGCGGGCGTACATGCCCGTGAGCGCCCGTCGGTAGGGCTCGTCTTGGCGGTGTTCGTTGGTGTCGGGCGAGCGCTCGGCCAGGGCCAGCATCGTGGGTCCAAAGGGCACCAGCATGGCCGACAGCGACAGCTCGCTGCCCAAAAAATGCACTTCCGTCAAGTAGTGGCGCAGGGCCACATCGCTTTGTCGGGTCAGGGCGTGTTCCAGCGTTTGCGCGGTCACGTTGGGGTTACCGTCGCGGTCGCCGCCAATCCACTGGCCCATGCGCAAAAAGCTGGCAATGGGCTGGCCCGGCAGCGCCTCTTCCAACTCGGCATAAAGCTTGGGGATTTCGCGCAAGAACGTGGCTTCGTAGTAACTCAGTGCGTTTTCGATCTCGTCGGCCACAGTGAGTTTGGTAAAGCGCAACAAACGGGTTTGCCACAGCTGCATTACGCGGGCGCGCATTTGCAGCTCGTTGGCGGCCAGCTCTTTGGGCGTCAGGGCGTCCTTGGCGGCGTTCACAACTGCCGCGCGGGCCTTGATGGCGTCGCGCTCGGTCAGCAGGTGGGCGATGTCGCGCTCGGCGTCCAGAATGCTTTTTCGCTGCACTTCGGTGGGGTGGGCTGTGAGCACGGGCGAGACATAGCTGGTGGCCAGCATGTCCGAGATGCTTTTGGGCGTGATGCCCGCCCAGCGCATACGCTGCAGCGCCACGTCGATGCTGCCTTCTTGCGTGTGGCCCGCGCGTTCGTGGATGGCGCGGCGGCGGATGTGGTGACGGTCTTCTGCCAGGTTGGCCAGGTGCGAAAAGTAGGTGAAGGCGCGGATAACGCTCACGGCCTGATCGCCGCTCAGGCTTTTCAGGAGTTTTTTCAGGGCCTTGTCGGCCTCATGGTCGGCGTCGCGCCGAAAAGCCACGGACAACTTGCGGATCTGCTCGACCAGCTCGAAGGCTTCGGGGCCTTCTTGTGTGCGGATCACGTCGCCCAGAATGCGGCCCAGCAAGCGGATGTCTTCGACCAGGGGCCGCTCGCTGTCGCGTTTTTCGCTTTTGTTGGCTGCGTTAGCGCTCGCTTTGGCGGGCAAGGTGGTTTTAGTGGGGGCCTGTTTCATGGTGTGCTGCGCGAAAGGGGGCTGTGGATCGTGGGGGGCAAAAGCTTGGGGCCTGCGGGGGCAAGAAGTCTCCATCAAGTGTCAATCGGCCTTGACGTCATGCTAGCATCGCCAAGAGAGACAAAATTACCAATTGATTTCATTTTGATGGGATCACAATTATTTTCAGGAACTCCACCGTGACCGAGACCACCCAACCCTCCATCGTCATCGCCACCCGTGAGAGCCGATTGGCTTTGTGGCAAGCCGAGCATGTCAAATCTTTGCTGGAGGGGCTTGGCTGCACAGTCAAATTGCTGGGCATGACCACCCAGGGCGATCAAATTCTGGACCGCAGTCTGTCCAAGGTGGGCGGCAAGGGCTTGTTTGTCAAAGAGCTGGAGGTGGCGCTGCAAGAGGGCCACGCCGACATCGCCGTGCATTCGCTCAAAGATGTACCCATGGACATGCCCGAGGGCTTTGAGTTGGCCTGTGTGATGGAGCGTGAAGACCCCCGCGACGCTTGGGTATCGTCTCAATACGCCCGCTTGGAAGACTTGCCGCCAGGCGCTGTGGTGGGCACATCGAGCCTGCGCCGAACCGTGTTGCTGCGGGCCTTGCGCCCCGATTTGAAGATCGAGCCCTTGCGTGGCAACCTGGACACGCGCTTGCGCAAACTCGACGAAGGCCAGTACGCGGGCATTGTGCTGGCGGCAGCAGGCCTCAAGCGTCTGGAGATGAGCGAGCGGATTCGCCACATTTTCGAAACCGATCAAATGCTGCCCGCTGCAGGGCAGGGCGCTTTGGGCATTGAAATCCGCAGTGACCGGGCCGATTTGCGCGCCTTGCTGGCGCAGCTGGCCGATGCGCCCTCGTGGCGGCGTGTGGCGGCCGAGCGGGCGGTGAGCCGCGCCATGGGCGGCAGTTGCTCCATGCCTTTGGCCGCGCACGCCACCATCGAGGGCGGTGTGCTCAAGCTGCAAGCGGCCTGGGGTGACCCGGAGGGCAGCACCACCTTGGTCACGGCCGACGCGCAAGCCAGCACCGATGGCCTGCAGGCCGCTGAGGCGCTGGGCCTGAGCGTGGCGCAAGCTTTGCGCGACGGCGGAGCGCATTGAGGCCGGGCGCTGACATGGCGCTGGCTTCAGCCACTTCTGCTTTCGCTGCCCCTTGGCGGGTGATCGTGACCCGACCCGGTCGTGAGGCACAGGCCTGGGCTGACGCCTTGCAAGCCAGGGGTGTGCCTTGTGAAACCTTGCCCCTGATCGAGATTGCCGCCTTGCCCGAGCCCTTGACGCTGGCGCAAGCCTGGCAGGCGGTGCCTGATCATTTGGCGCTGATGTTTGTCAGCGCCAATGCGGTGCGTTTTTTCATGGCCGCCCGTCCTGCGGGCTTGCCGATGCCCAGCTGTCGCGCCTGGTCGACCGGCCCGGGCACCCGCGCTGCTTTGCTGGCAGCGGGTTGGCCTGAGGGCCTGATCGATTCGCCCGATGAAGACGCGCCTCAGTTCGATTCGGAAGCCCTGTGGGACTTGGTGGCGCAGCGGGTGCAGGCGGCGGTGGCCTGTGCATTGGCCCCGTCCAGGCCCTCGGTGTTGATCGTGCGCGGCGCCGATGCCCGGGGGCAACTTGCCGGGCGCGATTGGCTGGCGCTGCAGCTTGAAAGCGAGGGCCTGGAGGTTTTGCAAGCCGTGGCCTATGTGCGTCACGCCCCCGTTTTGACCCCTGTGCAGCAAAGCCTGGCAAGGCAGGCCGTGGGCGATGGCAGCGCTTGGCTGTTCAGCAGTTCTGAGGCGGCGCAGCACCTCTTACAGGCCTGCCCAAGCCTGCCTTTGGCTCAGGCTTGGGCCTTGGCCACGCACCCGCGCATTGCCCAGCGGCTGCAGCAGACGGGCTGGGGGCGGGTGGATCTGGTGCCTGCGGGCGTTGACGCACAAGCCCAGTCGATAAAATCTCTCACATGACCACCCCAACAGACGCTGTGATCGACGGCGAATCCAAGGCCAAGCCTGTGCCCGAGTCGGCCCAAGCCGTGCCCACTGCGCATCCCTCCCGTTGGCTTGTGGTTGTGGTGGGGGCTGTGGCCGTGATCGCTTTGGCGGTGTCGGTGCTGCTGTGGCAAAAGCTTTCGCGCATCCAAGAACAACTGGCCCGTCAAAGCGCCGACACGGGTTTGCAGGCACTGGAGGCCAAGACCTGGGCCAAGCAGGCGCAGGAAACCGTGCAAAACAGTGCCGCCCGCGTTGCGCTCATGGAGGCCCGCCTGTCCGAGGTGGCGTTGCAGCGCACCCAGCTGGAAGAATTGATGCAAAGCCTGTCGCGCTCGCGCGATGAAACCCTGGTGGTGGACATCGAGTCGGCCCTGCGATTCGCCCAGCAGCAAGCCCAGATGACCGGCAGCACCGAGCCCTTGCTGGCGGCCTTGCAGTCGGCCCTCAAGCGCGTGCAGCGTGCTGCCCAGCCACGACTGACGCCGGTTTCCCGGGCCCTTGAAAAAGACCTGGAGCGACTGAAAAGCCTGCCGGCCTTTGACATACCGGGTCTGATGACCAAGCTTGACGAAGGGGTGGTCCTGGTGGAGGGCCTGGCGCTGGCCAACGCGCCGCGCGCCACGCAAAGCCAGATCCGCCAACAGGCCGAGGCTTCGGGCGAGCAAACGGCACCCACTTGGTGGATGAATGGTCTGACGCGCATGGCCGATGAAATCAAGGGCTTGGTGCGGGTCAGCCGCATCGACGCGCCCGAAGCGGCATTGCTCTCGCCCGAGCAGGCGTTTTTCTTGCGTGAAAACCTCAAACTCAAACTGCTCAATGCCCGTCTGGGCCTGCTGGCGCGGCAAAAAGAGGGCGTTCGCAACGATTTGGGTGCGGCTGCCGTTTTGGTGCGCCGCTATGCCGAGCCCCAGTCCCGGCGCACCACCCAGTTGCTGCAGTTGCTCGATCAAACCAGCGAGCAGGTGCGCACGACCGAGTTGCCGCGCATCGAAGCTTCGCTGACGGCCTTGAATACTGCAGCGGCAGGAAGGTAAACCCCCATGCGCGCTGCTTTGTGGCTCATCACTTTGTTCGCTTTGGCGGCGGCGGGGGCCTGGCTGGCGGGCAACAACCAGGGCACGGTGACCCTGTTTTTGTTTCCGCACCGGATCGACCTGTCGCTCAATATCGCCATCGTGACCGTCTTGTCGGTGGTGTTGCTGGTGATTCTGGCGCAGCGGGCACTGGAAGCCTTTTTGGCTTTGCCCAAAAGGGCGCAGCGCTGGCGGTTGCAGCAAAAAGAACGGGCCAGCCATGCGGCCTTGCTCGATTCCATGGGCCATTTGATGGCTGGGCGGTATTTGCGGGCGCGTAAGGCGGCCGAGCAGACGCTGGCCAAAGAAACCCTGTTGCAGGCCTCGGGTGTGACGCTGGACCATGCGCTGTCTTTGCGCACCTTGGCCCACATCATGGCAGCCGAGGCCAGCCACGCTTTGCAGGACAAGGCGCAAAGACAACACCATCTGGACCAGGCCTTGGCACAGGTGCAAGCGAGTACCGGGGCGGAGCGCCAGAGTTTGCTGGAGGGCACGCAGTTGCGCGCTGCGCGCTGGTCGCTCGATGACCGCGATGCCACGGCCAGCCTGGCGCGACTGAGTGCTTTGCCCCCCGCCGTGGGGCGGCGCATGGCGGCCATGCGGCTGCAACTCAGGGCTGCCCGCTTGGCCGGTCAGCCGGCAAAGGCGCTGGAAACAGCCAGTTTGCTGGCCAAGCACCGAGCGTTTTCTCCGGAGGCAGCCGAAAGCCTGGTGACCCGTTTGATTCTGGACTTGCTGGGGCAGACCCACGACACGGACAGCTTGCAGCGCGTCTGGAAGCGCTTGACGCCCAGCCAGCGCCTGATGCCCATGGTGGCGGCTGAGGCGGCACTGCGTTGCTTGCAGCTCGGTGGCTCTGCCGCCACGGCCCGTTTGTGGCTGCAAGACCTGTGGATTCCGATGCAGGCCAGTCCATCGGTCTGGTCCGACGCACAACTGCTGCGCGTGGTGCAGGCCTTTGACGCCTGCTTGCCGGGTGTCGAGGCCGAGGATACCTTTGTCTGGTTGTCCCGCGTGGAAAGCGCCCAGCAGTCGCAGCCCCGTGCCGCGCACCTGCAATACCTGGCCGGCATGCTGTGTCTGCGCCAGCGGCTGTGGGGCAAGGCCCAGAGCCTATTGGCCCAGGCCGTCAAAAACCTGCAAGCCCCCACGCTGCAGCGCAAAGCCTGGATCGCTTTGGCCGAATTGGCCGAGCAGCGCCAAGACCCGGTGCAAGCCGCTGCCGCCTGGAAACAAGCTGCCAGCGTATCACCGGACTGAAGCCCGGGCAGATGGCTGAACAGACGGTGTTGATCCTCGTTCTTGATGCGGCCCCTAGGAGCCCTGAAACACATGCAAGGGATTGTTTTTTGTAGGAGCCCACCCCTGTGGGCGATGGGTTTTGACAGGCCCTATTTTTTGATTTTTTAAGTGGTGAAGCGTGCATAAAAAAACCGGGCCTGAGCCCGGTTTTTTATGGCGCTTTCGCGCGCTTGGTGCAGATCAGAACGGCACTTGGAGTGTGTTCAGGTCTTTGCGTGTTTCGACCAGCACCAGTGGGCCTTCGTTCACCACAACAACGGGTGGACGCTCGCGTGGTACGCGTACAGGTGCCGGCTCAGCCGCAATAGCGGCTTGCACCGAGGCGACTTTGGCGCTGTCCGAGTTTACCCACACCAGACCGGAGCTTTGCGCAACTTGCTGCAGGCTGTCGATGGGCAGCGTGTAGCTGGCCACGGTAGGCAATGCCTTGCTGACTGCTTCGGCTGGGGCACTGACAGGAGCTGTTTGCGCCGTGGCGACTGCGGCTACTGGTATTGCGGCTATGGCGGGCGCTGGCTCAGCGGCCACGGGGGCTACTGGGGCTTGTGTTGGCGCAGTGCTCACGGTCTCAGCCACAGGCGCTGCCACAGCTTCAACCGCGCTGGCCACTTGTGTGACGGTGGCAGTGGCAGTTTCCTGGCTGGCTTGAGGCGCGGTTGCCGATGTGGCTTGGGCCGATGAGGCGGCAGCTTGCTGGGCACGCTCGAAATAAGAACGTGGAGCAGGGCGGTCATCAGCCGGGGCTTCGGCGCTCAGGCGGCTGGACTCGGCGGTGTCTTCACCAGGGGCTTGTTCGCCTGCGGCGTCCTGACGCGTTTCGCCAGCGCGTTCGCGGCGGTCACGGCCGTAGCGGTCACGCGAGCGGCGTTCGCGGCGCTCACTGTTTTCGGCTGCGCTGGTGCCTTCGGCTGAGGTGTTGCTGTCTGCAGTCTCGTCTGCTGCCAAAGCTGGTTCAGTCGCGCTGGCATCTGTGGCATCGCTTGGGCGGCGCTCAGAACGCTCGCCACGGTCACGTCGGCCTTCAGTGGCGCGTTCACTCCCGCGTTCGCGGCGACCATCACGGCCTTCGCGTGGCGCACGCTCTGTCCGCACTTCGCTGCCATCGGCATTCAACTCAGGCTGGGCATCGCTGCGGCCTTCGCTCAGGCTGTCGGAGCGCTGGCCTTCGGCCAGGTTGTCACCGCGTGGGCTCGAGCGGCCATCACGGCGACCTTCACGGGCAGGGCGATCACCGTTGGGGCGCTCGCTGCGCTCACCGCGTTCACCGCGCTCCGTGCGTTCGCCGCGTTCGGCACGTTCACCGCGTGGGGGACGGGCTTCGCCTTCACGGCCTTCGACTCGGCCTTCACCACGGCGTCCGCCCTCGCGTGGCGCGCGGACTTCGCCTGCTGCGCCTTCGCTGCGTTCGCTCCGGCGTCCATCGCGACCACCACGGCGGCCATCACGGCCAGACTCACGGCCTGATTCGCGACCACCCTCGCGGCGCTCGCCGTCACGGCGGCCTTCGCGGGCTTTCTCTTCTTCTTGCTTGACCGCAGGTGCGGCCACGGGCTCAGCGGCAGCGCCGCCGAACAGGTTTTTCAACCAACCAAAAAAGCCACCCGAAGCGGCTGCTGCCGGTGCTGTCACCGGTGCTGCCGCAGCAGCTTTGGCCACCGGCTTGGCCGCAGCCACTGGGGCTTCGGGCTTGGGGGGGGCTACGGGGGCAGGTGCGTCAGGCAACACACCTTTGATCACGGGTGTTTGCTTGTTGGTCGGCTCTTGTGAGCGGCGCGTCACGGTGGTCGCATCTTCGATCTCTTCGGCCATCTTGTAGCTGGCTTCGATGCGGTCCAGGCGCGGATCGTCGTGCTTCAAGCGCTCGAGCTTGTAATGCGGCGTTTCCAGCGATTTGTTGGGCACCAGCAGCACGTTGATGCGTTGCTGCAGCTCGATCTTGGCGATTTCGGAGCGCTTTTCATTGAGCAGGAAAGAGGCGACTTCGACGGGCACTTGGGCGTGCACGGCGGCGCTGTTGTCCTTCATGGACTCTTCCTGGATGATGCGCAAAATCTGCAGCGCCGAGCTTTCGGTGTCGCGGATGTGGCCAGCACCACCGCAGCGTGGGCAAGGGATCGAGGCGCCTTCGCTCAAAGCGGGCTTCAAGCGCTGGCGGCTCATCTCCAGCAGGCCGAATTTGCTGATCGAGCCGAACTGCACGCGGGCACGGTCCTGACGCAGTGCGTCGCGCAAGCGGTTTTCCACCTCACGGCGGTTCTTGCTTTCGTCCATGTCGATGAAGTCGATCACGATCAGTCCGCCCAAATCGCGCAAGCGCATCTGGCGGGCCACTTCGTCAGCGGCTTCCAGGTTAGTGCGGGTGGCGGTTTCTTCGATGTCGCCGCCTTTGATGGCGCGGGCCGAGTTCACGTCCACCGACACCAAGGCTTCGGTGTGGTCGATCACGATGGCGCCACCAGACGGCAACTGCACGGTGCGGGCGTAGGCCGATTCAATCTGGTGTTCGATTTGGAAACGGCTGAACAAAGGCGCGTCGTCGCGGTAGCGCTTCACACGGGGTGCGAACTCGGGCATCACGTGGCTCATGAACTGCTGAGCTTGTTCGTAGATGTCGTCGGTATCGATCAGGATGTCGCCGATGTCGTTGTTGAAGTAGTCACGAATCGCGCGGATCACCAGACTCGATTCCTGATAAATCAGGAAAGCGCCTTTACCCTGGGTGGCGCCGTCAATGGCGGTCCACAGCTTGAGCAGGTAATTCAGGTCCCATTGCAGCTCGGGCGCGGAGCGGCCGATGCCAGCGGTGCGGGCGATGATGGACATGCCCTTGGGGTATTCGAGCTGGTCCATCGCCTCTTTGAGCTCGGCCCGATCGTCGCCCTCGATGCGGCGGCTGACGCCACCACCACGGGGGTTGTTGGGCATGAGCACCACGTAGCGGCCTGCCAGGCTGACGAAGGTGGTCAGGGCTGCGCCCTTGTTGCCGCGCTCTTCTTTTTCGACCTGCACCAAGAGGGACTGGCCTTCTTTGATGACGTCTTGGATGCGGGCTTGGCTGA
>JBIKQY010000085.1:0-8741 GCA_044349465.1 Limnohabitans sp.
CTGAGCGCTTGGGCGCGCTGGGGGATGACGAGGTCATGAGGGGGAGTTTCCTGGACAATGCCTTTTACGGCGATGCCTGCATTGTCGCCGCCCCGGGGTGTTACAGCACCCTGGCGTGACACAGATCGCCAAATAGATGGCCCCCGCTTGAAAGTGACAGCCCGCCGCACCAGACTGTGGCAGCATGGCTCACCCATTGATGCAACCGCCTGGAGACCGAAACATGCCCACCCCACCCACCCTGTCCAATGCCCTTTCTTTTGGCCTGCAAGGCCGCGTGGTCATCGTCACCGGCGCAGCCAATGGCATTGGCGAGGCCTGCGCCCGCCGCTTTGCGGGTGAAGGTGCCCATGTGGTGCTGGCCGACGTGAACAGCGAGCGCGGCACTGCCGTGGCCGCCGAATTGCGCAGCGAAGGCCACAGCGCAGGCTTCATGGTCTGCGATGTCTCGCGCAAGGCCGATGTCGACGCCCTGGTGGACCATGTGCTGCAGGCCTTTGGCCGCATCGACGTGCTGGTGAACAACGCGGGCATCTTCCGGGCGGCTGATTTTCTGGATGTAACCGAAGAAGACTTCGACGCCGTGATCAACGTGAACATCAAGGGCTCTTTCCTGATGGGCCAGGCCGCAGCCCGCGCCATGAAAAGCACTGGGGGCGGCTCGATCGTCAACATGAGCTCGGTCAACGCGGTGCTGGCCATCCCCAACATCGCCAGCTACAACGTGAGCAAAGGCGGCATCAACCAGCTCACCCGCGCCATGTCACTGGCCTTGGCCGACTTCGGCATCCGCGTGAACGCGGTCGCGCCCGGCACGATTGCCACCGAGTTGGCGCGCCAAGCCGTGCTGACCAGCGAAGCGGCCGAGAAAAAAATCATGATGCGCACGCCCATGAAGCGCCTGGGCGAGCCCGACGAAGTGGCCAAGGTGGTGGCGTTTTTGGCCAGCGATGCGGCCAGCTACATCACGGGCGAGATCGTCACGGTGGACGGCGGGCGCATGGCGCTCAACTACACCGTGCCGGTTTGAAGAAAGTCCCATACTGTGAACACATCCTCTTCCCTCCTCGAGGCCTGGTTGGCGCAAGAAAAAGAGATACGCCAGCGGCTGGATGCCGGTGCCGGTCCCGGCGTGGCACGCCCAGACCAGGTGGCAGGCAAAACCGGCTTGGAGGTCATGCAAGGCCTGCTCAGTGGCGAGCTGCCCTACGCCAGCATCGCCAAAACACTTGACTTTGTGCTGATCGAGGTCAGCGCAGGCCAAGCCATTTTTCAAGGTGCCCCAGGCTTTAACCACATGAACCCGCTGGGCACCGTGCACGGCGGGTGGTTTGCCACCTTGCTCGACTCGGCCTTGGGCTGTGCAGTGCACACCATGATGCCGCCAGGCCGCGGCTACACCACGGCCGACCTGAGCGTCAAACTCGTCAAAGCCCTCACCCCAAAAGTGCAGCGCGTGCGGGCCATTGGCCAAGTGGTGCACTGCGGCCGCCAGCTGGCCACCGCCGAAGCACGGCTGATCGGGCCCGACGGCACCCTGTACGCCCATGCCAGCACGGCCTGCCTTGTTTTTGAAATGCCTTCTTCAACCCCTGGAAACCGACCATGAGACTCCTACACACCATGCTGCGCGTGGGCAACCTGCAGCGATCCATCGACTTCTACACCAACGTGATGGGCATGAAACTGCTGCGCACCTCAGAAAACCCCGAGTACAAATACTCGCTGGCTTTTGTGGGTTACGGCAACAACCCGGACCACGCCGAGCTGGAACTGACCTACAACTGGGGCACGGAAAGTTACGACATGGGTACGGCCTACGGCCACATCGCCTTGGGCGTGCCCGATGCCTATGCGGCCTGCGAAAAAATCAAAGCCGCAGGGGGCAAGGTCACGCGCGAGGCCGGGCCGGTCAAAGGCGGCACCACCGTGATCGCCTTTGTGACCGACCCCGATGGCTACAAGGTCGAGTTGATACAGCGGGCCGAATACGCTGCGGGTCAGGGCTTGCGCTGAATCTGGCTGGCCTCGCGCGCCAGAGCCTCAATGCGCGCCCAGTCGCCTTGGGCCAACGCATCGGCGGGCACCAACCACGAACCGCCTACACAAGCCACGTTGGGCATACTTAAAAACTCCAAGGCATTGCCAGGGGTTACGCCGCCCGTTGGGCAGAACTTCACATCAAAAAACGGACCGCTCCAAGCCTTGAGCATGGCGGGGCCGCCCGCCTGCATGGCGGGGAAGAATTTGAGTTCGGTGTAACCGTCTTCTTGGGCCATCATGATTTCGCTGCCGGTGGCCACGCCGGGCAAGAGCGACAGACCGTGGTCACGGCAGGCCTGGCCCACTGCTTTGGTGTAGCCGGGGCTCACCGCAAAACGTGCACCGGCTTTGGCAGCAGCTGCCGCATCGGCGGCGCTGCGCACGGTGCCCGCACCGACCACTGCACCGGGCACTTCTTTGGCAATGGCCTCCATGCAGGCCAGCGCCTGCGGGGTGCGCAGGGTCACCTCCAACATGCGGATGCCGCCAGCGACCAGGGCGCGGGCCATGGGCACGGCGTGTGCCATATCGTTCAGCACGATCACGGGGATCACGGGGGCGTCCTGCATCACTTGCAGGGCAGTCAAATGTCCAGTCAGATTCACAGCCATGTGCAGGCTCCTTCTTCGGCTTTGAGCGCGTTGCGGCGCATGTTGGCAAACAGTTCACGGCCCATGCCCACGCCGTTGGCGGCGCGCAGCTCGGGGGGCATTTGGGCCAGCGGGCGGGCGGCCCATTCGGCCTCGCTCACCAACACCTGCAAGGTGCCCACGATGCCGTCGAGGCGAATCAGGTCACCGTCTTGCACCATGGCCAGCGGACCACCTGCGGCGGCTTCGGGTGAAACGTGGATGGCTGCAGGCACTTTGCCCGACGCGCCGCTCATGCGGCCATCGGTGACCAGCGCCACCTTGAAGCCCTTGCCTTGCAGCACGGTCATCGGCGGTGTGAGTTTGTGCAACTCTGGCATGCCGTTGGCTTGCGGGCCTTGCCAGCGCACCACGCAGACGACATCGCGGTCCAGCTCGCCCGCTTTGAAAGCGGCATGCAACTCATCTTGCGAACTGAACACGCGCGCTGGAGCTTCGATGATATGCAGCGCTTCGGGCACAGCCGAGATCTTGATCACGCTGCGGCCCAGATTGCCTTGCAACAGCTTGAGGCCACCCGAGGCACTGAACGGGCTGGAAGCAGGGCGCACCACAGATTCGTCCTTGCTGGCCCCTGCCTCATGCCAGACCAGTTGCCCGTTTTGCGCAGAAGGGATGCGGGTGAATTCATGCAAGCCACCGGCGCGCACGGTCAGCACATCGGCGTGCATGAATCCGGCGTCAAGCAACTCGCGGATCACATAACCGGGGCCACCTGCGGCCTGGAACTGGTTCACGTCGGCGCTGCCATTGGGGTACACGCGGGTCAGCAGCGGCACCACATCCGACAGGGCCGAGAAGTCATCCCAGTCGATCACGATGCCAGCTGCGCGCGCCACCGCCACCCAGTGAATCAAGTGGTTGGTGGAGCCGCCCGTGGCCAGCAAAGCGACCATGGCATTCACAATGCAGCGCTCATCGACCAGGCGGCCAATGGGCGTGAAGTTTTTGTCCTTGACCAGCGCCAGCACGGTACGGGCCGCTTCGCGCGTCAGCTCGGTGCGTACGCCCTCGCCCGGGTTGATGAAGGCTGTGCCCGGCACATGCAGACCCATGGCTTCGAGCAGCATTTGGTTGCTGTTGGCCGTGCCATAAAAAGTGCAGGTGCCTTCGCCGTGGTAGGCCTTGGATTCGGCTTCGAGCAGTTCGGCTCGGCCCACCAGGCCCAGCGCGGCTTGTTCACGCACCTTGGATTTTTCGTTGTTGGACAGGCCGCTGGTCATGGGGCCAGCGGGTACAAACACCGTGGGCAAATGGCCAAACTGCAAAGCGCCAATCAGCAACCCCGGCACGATCTTGTCGCACACGCCCAGCATCAGGGCCGCATCAAACACGTCGTGGCTGAGCGACACCGCAGTGGCCATGGCGATCACGTCGCGGCTGAACAGGCTCAGTTCCATGCCCGGCGTTCCTTGCGTGACACCATCGCACATGGCGGGCACGCCGCCGGCCACTTGGGCCGTGGCACCCAGTTTGCGGGCTTCGTCTTTGATCAGGTCAGGGTAGTGGTGCAGCGGCGCATGGGCCGACAGCAAATCGTTGTAGGCGTTGACGATGCCGATGTTAGGCGCGCGCGGGGCCACGACTTTGATATTGTCCAGGGCGGTGGCGCGGCTCTTGTCGCCCTCGGGCATGGCGGCGAATGCGTGGGCCACGTTGGCACAGCCCAGGCGCTGAGCACCGGGGTCTTGGCTGGCGGCAGCCTCGACGTGCTGCAAATAGGCCTGGCGGGTCGGGCGACTGCGCTCGGTGATGCGGGCGGTGACCGCCACCACGGTGGGGTGAAGTGTCATGGAGTGACGCCGGGGCGGGCGTGGTAACTAAATTACATGACTGATAGTAACCGGGTTACCCTGATTTAGCGCGTTTGGCGAGTTACAGACAGGGTACAACTTGCTGACGACAGCTAAGAGCCGTAAAAAAACCCGCCGAGGCGGGTTTTTTTACGGGACAGTGACGTCTCATTTGGTCGCAGAGGCGTCCGAGGTGGCAGGCGCTGCAGAGGCGTCTGCTGCAGGCGCTGATGCGTCAGCTGCTGGCGCAGAAGCTTCGGCTGCTGGCGCTGTCACTGCAGCGGGCATGGCAGGTGCTGCTTTTTTGCTTTTGGCAATGCCAAAGCCGACTGCCAGGCCCACGGCCAGCAAGACTGCTGCCGCAACAACGGCCAGAACCACGGGTTGATTGTCATCTTCTTGGGTCGACATGGGTTTTTTCTCCGAAAATAATGCGCATATTGTAATGGGGCCTCGTAGCACATGACCGACACCCACGCCGACACAACCCAGGCACCCGCCACTGACATGACACCCACGCACTTCAAGGGCGATTTGCTCGACCAGTTCCGAACGCAAACTGCGGGCCGGGATTTGTGGGTCTTTGGCTACGCCTCGCTCTTGTGGCGACCCGAGTTCGAGGCGCAAGAGCAGCACATCAGCCGCGTTTGGGGTTGGCACCGCGCCCTGAAAATGTGGAGTCGACTCAACCGCGGCAGCCCCGAGTGTCCAGGCTTGGTGTTTGCTTTGTTGCCCGGCGGCAGTTGCCAAGGGGTCGCCTACCGGGTCGCCCGAGACCAGGCTGACGAGGTGCTGGTGCGGCTGTGGGAGCGGGAAATGCCCATGGACGTCTACACCCCCAGCTGGCTGCCTTGCAACACGCCGCAAGGCCCCGTGCAGGCGCTGGCCTTTACTCTGCCGCGCAGCAGCCCCAGCTTCACCGGGCAGTTGCCCCCCGAAACCTACCGAAAAATTTTTCAGCAGGCCTGCGGGCGCTTTGGCACCACGCTGGACTATGCCCGCCAAACCTACGACAGCCTGCGGGCACACGGCATCGAAGACCGGGCACTGGCCACACTGCTGCGCCACGCCGACTGAGCGTTGAGCGTTGGGCGTTGGGCGTTGAGCATGGTGCGCATGACCTGCCCGTGCCAGTCGGGGCGTACTGCATCCATTCAGCTCAAAGCCCCCGAATTGCGGTGGCTCAAAGCCTCAAAAGGCACTCGTCCATATACTTGCATCATGAACATCGCCGATCTGCGCAAGAGCTACGAAAAAGCCGAGCTCAACGAAAACGCCTCCCACGCCGACCCCTTGCAGCAATTTGCCCAATGGTTGCAAGAGGCCATTGCCGCCGAAGTGCCCGAGCCCAACGCCATGACACTGGCCACCGTGGCCAGCAACCTGCGACCCAGCACGCGGGTGGTGCTGATCAAGGGCTACGACGCGCGCGGCATCGTCTGGTACACCAACTACGACAGCCGTAAGGGACAGGAGCTGGCGGGCAACCCGTTTGCGGCGCTGCAGTTTCACTGGGTTGAACTCGAACGCGTGGTGCGCATCGAGGGCCGGGTGGAAAAGGTCTCAGACGAAGAAAGCGACGCTTATTTCCACAGCCGCCCGCTCGATTCGCGCATTGGCGCTTGGGCCTCGCCACAAAGCCAGGTGATCGATGGGCGCACCGTGCTGGTGACCAACGCGGCCAAATACGCAGCGCAGTTCATGCTGCAACCCCCTCGCCCACCGCACTGGGGCGGCTACCGATTGGTGCCGGACAACTGGCAGTTCTGGCAAGGACGCAAAAGCCGATTGCACGATCGACTGCGTTACACGCAAGAGGGCGGCGGCTGGCTGCGCGAGCGTTTGGCGCCTTAAGACCGGTCAAGCCGATGGGCTGCAGGCTGTCGCCTCAAACGCCCGGTAACCCGCCATGAAGACGCCGATGTCTTCAAAGTAGGGCATGGCCCCGGCCTGCATCACCGTCACCTGCCAGTTGGGTCGATCGCGCACCAAGTCCAGCGCCCGGTAATCGGTGAAATCGCCCCGCGTGCCGTGTACCACCCACACCGGCAGGCGCAAGCTTTCATAAACATCGTGCATGTCGGCGCTGAACAGACCACCGCTCAAGAAAGACAAGGGGGCTTGCTCGGCGTTGGGCACTTGTGCCGTGCGCACCGCATAGGCCCACAACGTTTCGTCAATGTTCTGCCCGCCCCAGGTGCGGCGTAAAAAGTAACGCACCACCGAAGGCCGCGACAACTGACGAAACAAAAAACGCCCCCAACCCGGCCCCGGGCTGCGCAAGAAACGGTCAAATCCAGCCATGAACAGTGTGCTGCCCAGAGGCTGGCGCAGCGACTTGCCGCCTCGAAAACCCGTAGGGCTGACCAAGGCCAAAGCGGCGAACAGCTGCGGCGTCTGCTGGGCCACGCGGGCCACAAATTCGCACGACAAGGACACGCCCACGGCCTGCAGCGGCTGGCTCGGGTGGCGCAGCGTCACCCATTGCGCCACTTGGTTGATGGCGTCGCACATGTCGCCCACCGCGTAGGCGCGCGGCAAGCGTTCACTCAAGCCGTAACCGGGCAAATCGAGGGCGTAGACGCTGTGGTCTTGGCGCAAAGCCTCAAACAGTGGGCGAATTTCGGCCGCCGAGGCCAGCGCGTTGACGCTGTGCACCAAGAGCACAGGCGGCCCCGATCCGCCCGCATAAACGGCGATGCAACCTGCCGCCCCGCTCAGGGTGTGGAGGTCGGCTTGGAGCGCTGGGGGCAAGATTTGGATCATGGCACCATGGTAGGGCATGGGCCCATTACGCAGTCCAGCGAGTTGGCAAAAATTTAGCTTAACGGCACTGCCGTACTTCCCCGGATGACCAACTCAAAAGGCAACAGTGAGTGCACCGACACAGAATCGCCAGCGATGGCTGATAGAACGTGAAAAGCCGCCATTCGGCCCAAATCTTGTGTGGGCAGGCTCACAGTGGTCAGCCCTGGATTGATGGCTTGAGCGATTTCAAGGTTGTCGATGCCACATATGGACAACTGCTGCGGCACTTGAAGTCCCATGCGTTGCGCTTCCAACATTGCCCCCACGGCCAATAGATCGTTGCCACAAAAAATGGCTGTTGGTGGGTAACGCACCCTCATGAGTTTCAGAAAACCAAGCCTCCCCCCCTCCAAGTTAAATGACTGTTCTGTGAGTCTGTTTTCAGCGAGGCGCAGTCCCACTTGATCCAGCGCCTTGCGAACGCCCTGGATCCGACTGCGCGCCCGATCATTGTTCGAAGTCAAGCCCGATATGACCCCAATGCGTTTATGACCCAAGCTCAACAAGTGATGAGTAGCCACCTCGGCGGCACCTTCGTTGTCAAATCCCAAAGAGGCAACCCTGGGATCGCATGACCAAGTGAGTAGAGTGGGTTTTCGCCAGTTGTTCAGTGCATCCCACAAAGACGGCGAGTGGTCTGTTCCCACCAGAACCAATGCATCAACACCTCTTTGCTGCAAAGTTTTCACCACTTCATATTCAACCTGCGGGTTGTATTCATGGCTGGCCACTAACAGCTGGTAGCCCGCTTGCGCCAAGGTGCTTTGCATGGCTTGGGTACTGCGCGCAAAGATGGCGTGATCGAGTGTTGGGATGACATATCCCACCGTGTGTGTTCGACCTGAAGCCAATGCTCTGGCTGCTGCATCAGGCTGGTAATCCAGTTGTCGCACTGCATCCATCACGGCTTCTCGGGTCTCGCGCCGAACCAATTGCGGCTTGCTGAGCACGCGTGAAACGGTTGCTGTTGAAACTCCCGCTACTTTTGCAACTTGATCAATTGTTGAGCGCTTCATCATGTTTAACAGCATGCCACAAGCCCGCTCGAGCCGCAAAGCATCTCTTTTTGAAACACTGAAATTAAGTGTTTTCCCTCGTTTTTCTACACCTTGTCTTTTTTTTTATTGACATCCCAACGCAAACGAATCACAGTCAATGAAAGCGCTTACATTGACTCAAAAATCTCAAGCAAAACAAGGATACCAAGGTGCTATTGACATCGCTAAGCCCCTACCGACGGGTAACGGTAGGCATCACAACCGTGTTATTGGTCTTCATCACGTGGTATGTGTTCACCACTGTGACGGGGATCATTCATCCATCGCGTTTCCCCCGACCCGATGAGGTGATTAGCGCGTTCAACTTCATTCAAACCGAAGGCTACGGCAATGGCAAATTGCACCAACACATTTTGCATAGCCTAAAACTTGTGGGTATGGGCTTTGCT
>JBIKQY010000086.1:0-8729 GCA_044349465.1 Limnohabitans sp.
ACCGCATCCCTGGCCTCCACCATGACGCGCACCAAGGGCTCGGTGCCGCTGGCACGAATCAAAACCCGCCCGGCATCGCCCAACTCGGTCTCGGCCGCTTGTTTGGCCGCCCACAAAGGCGCATGACCTTGCCAATCAAAACCGGGCGACAGGCGCACATTGATCAAGGTTTGCGGAAAAAGACTGACCCCTTCGAGCAGCTGCGCCATGGTCTGACCACTGCTCACACAGGCTTGCAGCACTTGCAAAGCACTGACCAGACCATCGCCCGTGGTGTGCTTGTCCAGGGCCAGCAAATGGCCTGAGCCCTCTCCGCCAAGCAACCAGCCTTTGTCGTGGAGGACCTCCAGCACATAACGGTCGCCCACTTTGGCCCGAACAAATTGCACGCCTCGCTTTTGCAGGGCAATCTCTACCGCCAGATTGGTCATCAAGGTGCCCACGGCACCGGGCACAGCTTCGTCCCGAGCCAAACGGTCGGCGACCATCAGGTACAACAATTCATCGCCATTGAACAAGCGCCCAGATGCATCCACCAACTGAAGGCGGTCGGCATCGCCATCGAGGGCCACACCGTAATCGGCCCGGTGGTCCTTGACCGCCTGGACCAATGCCTCGGGGTGGGTCGCACCGACGCCCTTGTTGATGTTCAGGCCATCGGGCGCACAACCGATGGCGACCACCTCTGCGCCCAATTCGTGGAAGACCTTGGGCGCAATCTGGTAGGCCGCTCCGTGGGCGGCGTCCACCACAATTTTCAGACCCTTGAGGGTCAGATCGTTGGAGAACGTGCTTTTGCAAAATTCAATGTACCGGCCCGCCGCGTCGTCCAAACGCCGGGTCTTGCCGAGGGCGGCCGAATCCACCCAAACGGGGTCCTCCAGCAACCTGGCCTCGACCGTTTCCTCCCAGACGTCCGACAATTTCTGACCTTGAGCGCTGAAGAACTTGATGCCATTGTCGGCAAACGGGTTGTGGCTGGCGCTGATCACCACGCCCAAGGATGCACGCTGCGCCCGGGTCAAGTAAGCCACGGCCGGTGTGGGCACAGGCCCCAACAAGACCACATCCACGCCGGCAGAATTGAAGCCCGACTCCAACGCGCTTTCAAGCATGTAGCCGGAAATGCGGGTGTCTTTGCCGATCAAAACCACAGGATGCGCCTCCTGGGTCTTCAACACACGGCCTACTGCATGGGCCAGACGCAAAATGAAATCCGGGGTGATCGGGCTTTGGCCCACTGTGCCGCGAATGCCGTCTGTCCCAAAATATTGCCGAGCCATGCCATGGTCCTTTTTTTTGTAATGAATTCCTTGATTTTAACGGCCCATACCGAACCAAAACCTGACAGACAGAGTGCGCCAGCACTCAATTTTGGGCAGACGCTGACTGCAGGGCCTGCCAAACCCGAAGGGCGTCCACGGTGGGCTTGACATCGTGCACGCGAACCAAACGAGCGCCGCGCTCCACCGCCATCAAAGCCGCCGCCACACTGGCTGACAAGCGCTCGGATGGCGGGGGAATGGGCCCATCCTGCGCCAACACCGCCCCCAAGGACGACTTGCGCGACCAGGCAGCCATCAGTGGACGACCTGTCCCCATCAAGACCGATTGACGGGCCAATAATTCAAAGTTCTGAACCACGGTTTTGCCAAAGCCAATGCCCGGATCCAGTACCAATCGGGACGCATCAACGCCTTGCGCCAACAGGCTTTGCATGCGCGCTTGCAAAAACTGCGCAACGGCGCTGACCACATCGCCGCTCATTGGCTGCAGCTGCATCGTCTGCGGGTCCCTGTGCATGTGCATCAGGCACACGCCACATGAAGGATGGGCCGCCACCACACGCTCTGCACCTGGCTGTCGCAAAGCCCAGATGTCGTTGACGATGTCCACCCCCAAATCCAGCACCGCCTGCATCACCTCGGGTTTGTAGGTGTCCACCGAAATCGGCACCTGCCATCGGACGGCTTCGCGCAAAAAAGGCATCAGACGCGCCAACTCCTCGTCCAGCGGCACCGCTAGGGCACCGGGCCGGGTGGACTCTGCCCCCACATCCAAAATGCCCGCACCCTGATTCAGCAGCAGCTCGGCATGCCGCAAGGCCTGCGAGCCCTGTGCGTGCTGCCCGCCATCCGAGAAAGAGTCGGGTGTCAGGTTCACGATGCCCATAACCCAAGGGCGAGCCAGATCCAGCTCAAAACGCGTGGTTTGCCAATGCATGCAGCAAGCGACTTTCAAACAAAACAAAAAGGTAGAACACCATTAAAAACGGGGCCCTAAGGCCCCGCTGTCTTAATGGCAAGTCATTGCCCGCTCAGGCCGCAGTGGTCGCGGGTTCAGGCTGGACGACCGAAGAGCCACCACCGCTGTTGCCGCCAGACGGGGGCGTGCGAGGTGTCCAATCCTTTGGAGGCAATGGATCACGACCCGCCATGATGTCGGCGATCTGGTCTTTGTCGATGGTTTCCCACTCGAGCAAGGCTTTGGCCATGGCGTGCATCTGGGCGCTGTGCTCCTCAATCAAACGACGGGCCAGGCTGTACTGCTCGTCGATGATGCGGCGCACCTCCAAGTCCACTTTTTGCATGGTGGACTCGCTCATGTTGGTGGTCTTGGTGACCGAGCGGCCGAGAAACACTTCGCCTTCATTTTCGGCATAGACCATGGGGCCCAGGGCATCGGTCATGCCGTAACGCATGACCATGTCACGGGCAATCGAGGTGGCCCGCTCGAAGTCGTTGCTGGCACCCGTGGTCATCTGGTTCATGAAGACTTCTTCGGCAATGCGCCCACCAAACAGCATGCTGATCTGGTTGAGCATGAACTCCTTGTCGAAGCTGTAGCGGTCTTTCTCGGGCAAGCTCATCGTCACGCCCAAGGCTCGGCCGCGGGGAATGATGGTGACCTTGTGCACCGGATCGCACTTGGGCAGCAGGTTGCCGATGAGGGCGTGCCCTGCTTCGTGGTAGGCCGTGTTGCGGCGCTCTTCCTCGGGCATGACCATGCTCTTGCGCTCAGGGCCCATCAGGATCTTGTCCTTGGCTTTTTCAAAGTCGACCATCTCGACCACGCGGGCATTGCGACGCGCTGCCATCAAAGCCGCTTCGTTGCACAGGTTGGCCAGATCGGCACCGCTCATGCCGGGGGTACCGCGGGCGATCACCGCCGCGTTCACGTCCTGACCGATCGGCACTTTGCGCATGTGCACGTTCAGGATTTGCTCGCGGCCGCGGATGTCGGGCAAGGTCACATAGACCTGACGGTCAAAACGGCCGGGGCGCAGCAAGGCAGCGTCCAGAATGTCCGGACGGTTGGTGGCCGCCACCACGATCACGCCCAGATTGGTTTCAAAGCCGTCCATCTCGACCAGCATCTGGTTGAGGGTTTGCTCGCGCTCGTCGTTGCCGCCGCCCAGGCCTGCGCCACGCTGGCGACCGACCGCATCGATTTCATCAATGAAAATGATGCAAGGTGCGTTCTTTTTGGCGTTTTCGAACATGTCGCGAACACGGGAAGCACCCACACCCACAAACATCTCGACAAAATCAGAGCCAGAGATACTGAAAAACGGCACTTTGGCTTCACCTGCGATGCTTTTGGCCAGCAGGGTCTTACCGGTTCCGGGAGGCCCCACCAACAGCAAGCCGCGGGGAATGCGACCGCCCAGCTTCTGGAAACGTTGAGGGTCTTTGAGGAAGTCAACCACCTCTTTGACTTCTTCCTTGGCTTCGTCACAACCGGCCACGTCCGCAAAAGTGGTGTTGTTGTTGTTTTCGTCCATCATGCGCGCCTTGGACTTGCCAAAACTGAACGCACCGCCTTTGCCACCGCCTTGCATCTGGCGCATGAAATAGACCCAAACTCCAATGAGCAAGAGCATGGGGCCCCAGCTGACCAGCAAGGTCATGAGCAAGGAGCCCTCCTCGCGGGGCTTGACATCGAATTTGATGCCACTGCTGATCAGGTCGCCCACCAGACCGCGGTCAAGGTACGTCGCTGTCGTTTTGATGCGGCGGTCATCGTTGGTGATGGCCACAATTTCAGTGCCACCAGGGCTCTCGGAAATGGTGGCGCTCTTGATACGGTTACTGCGAACCTCTTCCAGGAAATCCGAATAACCAATGGCGTTCGCACCTGCGACACCACGGTTGTCAAATTGCTTGAACAAGGTGAACAGCACCATGGCAATCACCATCCAGACGGCAATTTTGGAAAACCAGGGGTTATTCAAGAGAGACTCCAATCGAAAAAAATAACTGTCACCATTTTAGGCCTGCCGGAAGCCCTGAGGATACATTCGAGAGGTTTTGGCCCTCGAAAAGCTCGGAATTAAGGCATCAAGCCCCGTGAATCAGGCCCATACCCACCAAAAAAGTCTCCGAAGATTTGTCCCGAGAGGATTTGGGCTTGATCGGCTTGACCACCTTGAAGGTCTCCTTGAACATCTTGACGATCTGGCTGTAGCCGCTGCCGTGAAAGACCTTGACCACCAAAGCGCCCTGCGGTTTCATGTGGTTTTGGGCAAATTCCACGGCCAGCTCGATCAAATGCTGGACCCGCGCCGCATCCGAAGACTCGATGCCCGACAAATTGGGGGCCATGTCAGACACCACCACGTCGGCCTGCCGCCCTTGCAAGGCGGCCTCCAGCAGGCTGGCCACCTCGTTCTCGCGGAAATCCCCCTGAATGAACTGCACCCCCTCCACGGGCTCCATGGGCAGAATGTCCAGAGCGATGATGCTGCCGTTGAGATCGCCCACCGCAGCGCCATGGGGTGACAGGCGGCGACGCAGATACTGACTCCAGGCGCCGGGGGCTGAGCCCAGATCCACCACCAAATGGCCGGGACGGATCAAGCCCAGGGTCTCGTCGATTTCCTTGAGTTTGTAAGCCGCCCGCGCCCGGTAACCCTCTTTCAAGGCCAGTTTCACATAGGTGTCATTCACATGGTCGTTCAACCACGCTTTGTTGACCTTTTTACTTTTGGTTTTGACTTTCATTCTTTTTACGTCCTTGCGGGGATAATACGGGGATGCCCCAAATACAACTCACACCTGCCGAGCGCAAAGTTTTTCGCGCCGATGCCCACCACCTCGATCCGGTCGTCATGATCGGCGGCGATGGCCTGACCCCTGCCGTGGTCAAAGAAACCGAAGCGGCCCTGAACGCCCACGGGCTGATCAAGATCCGCGTGCTGGGCGATGACCGCGCTGCCCGCGAGGCCATGTTCGCCCAATTGGCCGATCAACTCAGCGCTGCGCCCATCCAGCACATTGGCAAACTGCTGATCCTTTGGCGCCCTCAACCCGAGAAAACCAAAGAGATAGACGAAGACCGCAAAGCCGGTCCACGAGACTTCAAGATCCTCAAATACAGCTCACGCGGCGGTCAGCGGCCAGAAGTCAAAACTGTTCGTGTGCTGGGTAACCAACGCCTGGCCGCTGGCGGCCAGATCAAACGGGCCAAACCCAAGCAAAAATCGGTCAAAAAAGGCCGCCACGACTGAAAACCGTGCCACCCGCACCGGGCTGGCAACATCCACCAAGGCCGCCAAACAGCGGCCTTTGTTTTGCGTCAAACGTAAGACACGCCCACGATCTCGTAGCGGCGCACGCCACCCGGTGCCTGCACTTCCGCCACATCGCCCTCTTCCTTGCCAATCAAGGCGCGCGCAATGGGGCTGCTGATATTGATCAAACCGAGCTTCAAATCGGCTTCGTCTTCACCCACGATCTGGTAGGTGACGGCTTCACCAGAGCTCTCGTCTTCCAACTCGACGGTGGTGCCAAACACCACTCGGCCTCCCGCATCCACCGACGCAGGGTCAATGATCTGGGCGGCCGACAGCTTGCCTTCGATTTCCTGGATACGGCCTTCCACAAAGCCTTGACGGTCTTTGGCTGCGTCGTATTCGGCGTTCTCACTCAGGTCGCCCTGGGCGCGCGCTTCGGCAATGGCTTGAATCACGCCGGGGCGGTCCACCGTTTTGAGGCGGTGCAACTCGTCCTTGAGTTTTTCAGCACCACGTTTGGTGATCGGGATGGTTGACATGATGGGTTCTCCAAAAGCAAACCGCCGAGTCTTGAAACTCGGCGGTCCTTGACAACATTATGCCTTGCACCCCGTCAGGGGTGCCGGGCTAAAAGCACAGGTTCAGGCCGTCAGTTGCGCGTGCATTTCCTGAATGGAAATCACGTCCAGCTGGTCCATGTACTTCATGCCTTCCACAGCCGCTTCGGCACCTGCGATGGTTGTGAAAGTGGTGACGCGGTTGAGCAAGGCCGAGGTGCGGATGTTCCGCGAGTCAGCGATCGCATTGCGGCGTTCTTCGACCGTGTTGATGACCAACACCACTTCGTTGTTCTTGATCATGTCCACGATGTGCGGGCGACCTTCGGTCACTTTGTTCACCGTGGCACACGACACGCCTGCGGCCTGAATGGCGGCAGCCGTGCCCTTGGTGGCCACCAGCTCAAAACCTTGGACTACCAACTGGCGGGCCACTTCGATGGCACGTAATTTGTCGTTGTTTTTCACCGAAATGAAAACCTTGCCCGATGGCGTGCCGTCGGCTTTGGTCGGGCGTGGCAATTTGGTGCCAGCGCCCAACTGGCTCTTCACAAAAGCTTCGCCAAAAGTCTTGCCCACGCCCATGACTTCGCCGGTCGACTTCATCTCGGGGCCGAGGATGGTGTCCACACCGGGGAACTTCACAAACGGGAATACGGCTTCTTTCACGCTGAAATAAGGAGGCGTGACTTCTTTGGTGATGCCTTGCGACGCGAGTGTTTGACCCGCCATGCAACGCGCAGCCACCTTGGCCAACTGAATGCCCGTGGCTTTGGAGACATAGGGCACAGTGCGCGAAGCGCGAGGGTTCACTTCCAGCACGTAGATCACGTCTTGGCCGTCCACATGCTGGATGGCGAACTGCACGTTCATCAAACCCACCACGTTCAAGGCACCGGCCATGGCGGCCGATTGGCGCTTGAGCTCGTCCACCGTGGCAGACGACAGCGAATATGGCGGCAAAGAGCAAGCCGAATCGCCGCTGTGCACACCCGCTTGTTCGATGTGTTCCATCACACCACCGATGAAGGTCTTACCTTCGGGGTCGCGCAGGCAGTCCACATCGCACTCGATGGCATCGTTCAGGAAACGGTCGAGCAGCACGGGTGAGTCGTGCGACACCTTGACCGCTTCGCGCATGTAGCGTTCGAGGTCACGCTGCTCGTGCACGATTTCCATCGCGCGGCCGCCCAACACATAGCTGGGACGCACCACCAAGGGGTAACCCAAGGCTGCTGCCTTTTCCAGCGCTTCTGGCTCGGTGCGTGCCGTGGCGTTGGGGGGCTGGCGCAGACCGAGGTCTTGCAGCAGTTTCTGGAAACGCTCACGGTCTTCGGCCGCGTCGATCATGTCGGGGCTGGTGCCGATGATGGGCACGCCTGCGGCTTCCAAGTCCAGCGCCAATTTCAAAGGCGTTTGACCGCCGTACTGCACGATGACGCCGGTTGGCTTTTCCTTGTCGACGATTTCAAGCACGTCCTCCAAGGTGACCGGCTCAAAGTACAAACGGTCCGAGGTGTCGTAATCGGTCGACACGGTCTCGGGGTTGCAGTTGACCATGATGGTTTCGTAACCGTCTTCGCGCATGGCCAAAGCGGCGTGTACGCAGCAGTAGTCGAACTCAATCCCTTGACCAATGCGGTTCGGGCCGCCACCCAAGACCATGATTTTCTTGTTGGTCGTGGGTTCGGCTTCGCACTCGCCGTCACCGTTGCCTTCATAGCACGAGTACATGTAGGCGGTGTCGGTGGAGAACTCGGCCGCACAGGTGTCCACGCGTTTGTAGACGGGGCGAATGTTCAGAGCATGACGACGGGCGCGCACCACATGCTCGGTGGTCTTGAGCAACTTGGCCAAGCGGCGGTCCGAGAAGCCTTTCTTCTTGAGTGCACGCAACTCTTCGGCCGTGACAGCTTCAAGCGTCGTGGTTTCGAGCTCCAACTCGATCTTCACGATCTCTTCGATCTGCACCAAGAACCAAGGGTCGATCTTGGTCAAGGCAAACACCTCGTCCACACTCAGGCCCATGGCAAAGGCATCGCCCACGTACCAGATGCGCTCAGGACCAGGCTCGCCCAGTTCTTTTTCGAGTACTTCGCGGTCTTGGGTTTTTTCGTTCATGCCATCCACGCCGACTTCCAGACCGCGCAGGGCTTTCTGGAACGACTCTTGGAAAGTACGACCCATGGCCATCACCTCGCCCACCGATTTCATTTGGGTGGTCAAGCGGCTGTCAGCGGTAGGGAATTTCTCAAATGCAAAACGCGGGATCTTGGTCACCACGTAATCGATCGATGGCTCGAACGAGGCAGGCGTGGCACCGCCCGTGATGTCGTTGCGCAACTCGTCGAGCGTGTAACCCACAGCCAGCTTGGCCGCGACTTTGGCAATCGGGAAACCCGTGGCTTTGGACGCCAAAGCGGACGAACGCGACACACGGGGATTCATCTCAATGACGACCATGCGGCCGTCTTTAGGGTTGATCGAGAACTGCACGTTGGAGCCGCCCGTGTCCACACCGATCTCACGCAGCACCGCCAAAGAGGCGTTGCGCAGAATCTGGTATTCCTTGTCGGTCAGCGTCTGGGCAGGGGCCACAGTGATCGAGTCACCGGTGTGCACGCCCATGGGGTCCAGGTTTTCGATCGAGCAAACAA
>JBIKQY010000004.1:0-26713 GCA_044349465.1 Limnohabitans sp.
ACCGAACTGGAAACGTGACCGAGTGGCCGAAGGTGCTCCCCTGCTAAGGGAGTATGGGGTGTAGAGCCTCATCGAGGGTTCGAATCCCTCCGTTTCCGCCAAGACTATTTCGAACTGATTCCAAGTCGTTCGAACAATTTACAACCCGTTCGGAGCCTATTTGGGTGCGCTCCTAGAACACTTTCCGGATCAGACAGGCTTCTTCATAGGCCTCAATGTCTTTGAGCCGGTACAAAACTTTCCCAACGATCTTCAAGTACTGCGGCCCCTCGCCGGTTGTTCGCCAGCGTTGTAGGCGTGCGACTGAACACACCCAGCGATCGGCGAGCATTTTTTCGGTCAGTAGCTCGCGTGTAGTTTCGGCCGGGACCTCTGGAGCCAGGTGTTGGGGCACGGGCGTGGATTGTCTGGCTACGGTTTTGGCGATGCCACTGGACAGGGCGTCCAGTACGTCACTCATGTTTTTAGCCCGTGGGTTCGAAGATGAGGTGTTGTTAGTAGCCATGGCCTTGCTCCTTGATGCCTATATGCAGTGGTTTTATATAGGTTCATACCGGCTGGCTACGCGTTTTTCTCAGCGGGGTGGATCAGTGCATTCACGAGCAAGCATTTACTTGTGTCGATGTTTCGGATTTCCAATCCATAGTTCATGTGCCGGGGAACCCCCTTGGTCATGGAAGAAGTGTTTGTGGAGAAGTCTAAGGGGCGGCTTTAGGCTGGAAGCCGTCCTTCATGCGTCGTCAAACACCGACTGGTTTCGTTGCGAACCGGACGCTCATCGTGTTGATGCAGATGGCCGCACTGGATCGGGAGCGGCCACCCGACCCGCCTACTGCAAGTGACTGATCCCACGGCAAAGGGCCATCCGCATCGGGGACGTGCAATGCGCCAGATGCAGTCGAAAGCCGCGTCGGCCCGTGGAGCGGAAGGCAGACTTCAGCCGTTGAAGGCAGTCAGGATGTTGTTCGCCGCAGCAACGCCCATGTTGATGTAGGCGTCGCTGGTCACGCCGCCGATGTGCGGACTCAGGATGATGCGCTCTTCGCCTTGGAAGATGTGCGCAGGCACGATGGGTTCGACCGCGAAACTGTCCAGGCCGGCCATGGCCACCTGTCCCGACTGCACCGCGGCCAGGAGCGCGGCTTCATCGATCAGTCCACCGCGTGCGGTGTTCACGATCACCACGCCCTTCTTGCATTGAGCCAGGGTCTGGGCATTGAGCATGTTGCGGTTATCGGCCGTCAGCGGGCAGTGAAAGGAGATGAAGTCCGACTCGCGCCAGAGGGTGTCCAGTTCCACCGGGGTGATGTACGCGGGCAGATCAGTCGCGAAGGGATCGAAGCCCAGCACGCGCATGCCCATGGCGTCGACCATGCGTGCGAACTTGCGGCCGATGGCGCCCAGGCCCACCAGGCCAATCGTGCGGCCGCTCAGCTCGATGCTCTTGTGGGTCGCCTTGTCCCAATGACCGGCATGCATGCGCTCGTTGAGCTTGACGATGGCCTTTGCGCAGGCCAACGACAGGGCCAGGGCCTGCTCCGCCACAGCAGCCGCGTTTGCGCCCACGGCGGCGACCACACGGATGTTGCGCTGCGCGGCGGCGGGCTTGTCGATGGTGTCGGTGCCGCTGCCATGCTTGGAAATCACGCGCAAGCCAGGGGCCGCATCCATGATGGCCGGAGTGACGCTGCCGTAGCGGACGATGATGGCCAACGGGTTGTGCTGCCTGGCCAGCTCAAGGATCTGGTCATGCTGGGGTGCTTTACCGGCATACACCAGGTCGAAGTCGGCGAGCAGCGCAACGGCCTGGGGCGCGAGGTCGGCCCCGGTCACCAGGATGGCGCGCTTGCTCACAATTCCTCTCCAGCCTTGATCACGCCCGCGGTGACCAAGGCTTGATTGAGCCAGGGGGCGCTGACCTTACCCTCCTTGATGCCAGCGATGCGACGCGCTTCGCTGTCGACCTTTTCGGCGGCCTTGCCCAGGATGGATTCGAGCTTCTCGCGCTTGACGCACATCACGCCGTCCGCATCGGCGGTGATGAAATCACCGGGGTTGACGGTCACGCCGCCGCAGGAGATGGGATGGCCGATGCGGCCGCCGATTTCCTTGGTCGGGCCGTTGGGGTTGGTGCCCACGGAGAACACAGGGAAATCCATCTCCTCGAGGTCGAGGGCATCGCGCACGGCCGCGTCCATCACGACACCCGCCAGGCCACGCTGGCGCGCGGCGTGCATCATGATCGTTCCCATCAGGGCGCAGGTCTGGTCGGCCTTGCCGTCAATCACCAGCACGTCACCGGGCTTGGCCAGTGCCAGCGCGGCGTGGATCATCAGGTTGTCACCAGGGCGCACTTCCACGGTAAACGCTGGGCCAGCCAGCTTCATGCTCGGGTACAGGGCCTTGATGCGGCCGTGCATCGCGCCGCGGCGGCCATTCACGTCGGACAGGATGGCGGGTTGGAATTGCGAAGCTTTTTGGACGATTTCAGGGGATACACGTTCAAAATCTTTGACGACGTTGGGCTTGCTCATGCAGGGTCTTCTATCGGTTGGTTTGATGAGGGATTGAAAGGGGTCAGTCCTGCTTCGCGCCGGACTCCTTGATCACGGGCGCCCAGCGGACGATGTCGGTCTTGATCAGGGCAGCGAATTGCTCGGGCGTTCCGCCAAGGACGATTGCGCCGTGTTTGGTCAGGCGTTGCTTCAGTTCAGGGGACTGCAGCGCCTTGTTGATTTCGGTGTTGAGTTTGGTAACGATGGGCTGCGGAATGCCCGCCGGACCGACGAATCCGAACCAGGTCGACGATTCGAATCCCTTGTAGCCGGACTCGGCGACGGTCGGCACCTGTGGCAAATCATCGTCGCGGCTGGACGACGTGACGGCGAGGGCGCGCAGCTTGCCGCCCTTGATGTGCGCAAGCAGCGTCGGGATGGTCGAGGAATAGATCTGAACCTGTCCGCCGATCAGATCAGTGACGGCCTGCGCCGCGCCTTTGTAGGGGACATGGGTGAACTTGATGCCCGCAGCGCGTTGCAGCAGTTCGCCCGTCAGGTGCGACACCGTGCCATTGCCCGGGGAGGCCATGTTCAGGGAGCCGGGCCGTGCCTTGGCGGCCTGGATGATGTCGGCCATGGTCTTGAAGGGGGAATCCGCCGCGACTACCAGGACCAAGGGCGCACTGGCGACGACGCCAATCGGCGCGAGGTCCTTCACCGAGTCGTAGGGCATCTTGGTGTGCAGCGTCGGATTGATGACCAGGTTGCTGCTTTGCCCAAGGGCCAGCGTGTAGCCGTCCGGTGCGGACTTGGCTGCGGCGTCAACGCCCAGGTTGCCGCCAGAGCCGGGCTTGTTTTCGATCACGAAGTTCCAGCCCAGCGTTGTCGTGAGGTGGTTGGTGATCTCACGGGCAATGATGTCAGTGCCACCGCCGGCTGGGAATGGCACTACCACCTTGATCGGTTTGACCGGATAGGACTGTGCGGCCACGCCCAGCGTGAAGAGGCCCAGGGATAGACCCAGGAATGCGCGGCGCAGGATGTGCATGCTTGTCTCCTTAGTGTTTGTTGAGGTGACCTGATTATTAGAATTTGTTCCGACAGATACAATATGATTTCGAACTGCGAGACATGTATCGACTGATGGAACAAATGGCCGCTCTTGAAGAAAGTCGGAAAGAAAGCCCTGCCCCGGGGGACGAGGGTGTGGTGGCCGTGCGCCGCGCCATGAAAGTCTTGGCAGCCTTCGGGATGGAGGACACGACTCTGTCGCTGGCGGATCTGAGCCGGCGCACCGGTTTTCATCGCTCGACGGTGCTGCGCTTGGCGCGCACACTGGCCGCGGACAGTTATCTCGTGCAAAAGGAAGACGGCGCCTGGCGCCTGGGCCGTGCGGCTGGCTGGCTGGGCGCCTGCTACCAGGCAACTTTCGATGTCCACGAGATCATCGAACCGGTCTTGCGCGAGCTGGCCCACTCTATGGGCGAGAGCGCGAGCTTCTATATCCGCGAGGGCGACCAGCGAACCTGCATCGTCCGAGTCGAAGGCCCCAAGGCGGTCCGCCATCACGTTCGCATCGGAGCAGCGCTCCCGCTGACCGTTGGGGGGCCAGGTCTGGTGATCCTGGCATTCAGCGGCGCAGCGGGCGAGCCCTATGAGCGTATTCGAAAGGATGGCTTTCGCATTTCACTGGGCGAGCGGGATCCCGAGGTCTCCAGCATCTCCGTCCCCGTGTTCGCGGTGAACTGGAAAATCCTGGGCGCCCTGTGCATCTCGGGGCCAAGCGCTCGCCTCTCCGGTTCCATCCTTCAGGGTTTTGCGCCGGCAGCCGTTGAAGCGGCAAAGCGCTTGTCCTACGCGATTGCCGGAAGTAGCCCGCGCACGCCGATCGCGCCAAAGCTCCCCGCCGCTTGGCATCCGTGAGAAAGGGCGGGGTCGGTAAGTAATCACAAGCGAGGGAGTGGCGTTCCTATCCCATTGATGAATGACTGCGGTCAGGCCCGGTCCGGACAATAGCCCAGCGCAGTGCACTGACAGCTTCTGGCCCTTAGCTGCTATGCGTGACATGCTCCCTGAGCGGCTGCACTCGCTGCATTACCGCCGTCCAAGGCAGCGCCGCGACCGTTCGCTTTGGGTCGAAGGGGCACAGTGGGACAACCTAGCAGGTTCTAATTCCGGAGCCCTTAGCACAGAGGTTCTGAAAACTCTCGGTACAAGAAGATGTCTCAACATTTAGAATGATGAACCGGACCCCAAGTGCTTGATCGGCTTGCCCTTGGGAGATTTAGGCGGTTTGCGATCTGGTATCTTCTAGCCCGCCAGTACAAAGACCTCAAACCTGCTCAGCAGGCCTTGAGGCAGCCTCAGGCCCCGCACCACGCGGGGCTTTTTGCTTTGGGCTCCTGACTGCGACCTGCGGCAGCGACCCCGGAAAGTCGTCTCAAACCCCGTTTGTCTCAAAACCTCATGACTTTTTCGGACTTGGTTCCGAGCCGTGGATTTGCGGATTGGTGCGAAACAGGCTTTGAATAAAGTTGAATGAAATTTTGTTGTTCAAAGGCGTTGCAAGTTCAGTACTTCAGACGCAGCATCCGTACTTAGCAACAGATTGAGGTCGCCGCTGCGAACGCGGTCTTTGAGTGCATTGCGATCGCATAAAAACGCTGCTGCGCAGACGATTTTGGCAGCGCCGGCCTCCGCCCCTAAAGTATGCGCGAGCGAATGGTAGAGGTCACAATCTCGGTCAGGATAACAACCGAAAAAATGATTGCCAAAATCAAGCCCACCTGGTCCCAGTAAAGGTTGTTCATGGCACTGTCCAGCGCCACACCAATCCCGCCGGCCCCCACCAGACCCAGCACCGCAGATTCGCGAATATTGATGTCCCAGCGTAGTAAGGCTACCGACCAGAAAGCAGGACTCACCTGCGGCCAGTATCCCTTGGCTAGTACCATGCTGCGCGGGGCACCGCTGGCCGTCAGCGCCTCGATTGGTCCTCGATTTGCTTCTTCAATGGCCTCGCCAAACAACTTACCGACAAAACCAATGGATCGAAACGCGATAGACAGTACTCCAGCCAGAGCGCCCGGTCCAAAGATGGCCACAAACAGCAAAGCCCAGATCAACGAATTGACCGAGCGCGTGGACACAAAGATGAACTGAGCAAACCAGTTCAGTGTTTTGTTCGAGGTGAAATTGCGCGCTGACAAAAAAGCCAGCGGCACTGCAATGAGCAGGGAAATCAAGGTGCCCAGCGTGGCGATGTGGAAGGTTTCGATCAGGGCGGGGTGGATGTTGTCAGGGTAAAATTTCCAGTCAAACGGCCACATGCGCTTAAACAGGTCAGCCGTCTGCTCAGGCGCGTCATACAAAAACTCGGGAATGATTTCAATTTTCTTCAGAGCCCAGACAAAGGCCACCACGGTGACGATGTAGAAGACCGAGCGGCCGATTCGCTCGGCCGCACTGAAGCGTTCCCAGCGCTGCGCTTTAACGGTGTGAAGCGGGCGGTTCACCGAAAGATCTTCTTCAGGCCGTTGGCCAACAACTCTGCCAGCATGATCAGCGCGATGATGACGATCAGGATCGTCAGCACTACGTCGTAGTCAAAGCGCTGGTAGGCGGTAAAGAGTGCCGCGCCAATACCGCCGCCGCCCACAATGCCGACCATGGTGGAGTTGCGCAGGTTGGAGTCAAACTGGTAAGCACTCAGGCCAATGAAACGGGCAAACACCTGCGGCATCACCGCCATGATCAGGACGCTGAAAAAACCGGCACCCGTTGATCGCACCGCCTCAACCTGCTTTTCGTTGAGCTCCTCCAGCACTTCGGCAAACAGTTTGCCGATGAAGCCCAGGGTGGAAACGATCAGGGCCAGCACGCCTGCCAGTGCGCCAAAGCCCACCGCTTTGACGAAAAAAATTGAGACGATCAGCGGGTGAAATGAGCGGCAGACTGCGATGAACACGCGCGCACTGGCCGCCAGCCAGCCCGGGGATAAATTGCGCGCTGCCATCAACGAAAGCGGCAGGGACAAAAACACGCCAACGACCGTGGCGATCACCGCAATTTGTATCGTCTCGAGCATGCCGGAGGTGATCAAATCGATCTTGTCGGGGGCCATGTTGGGCGGGAACATCCGGCTAAACAGCTTGGCCGCCTGCGGCAGACCACTGACGATGCGTTCCCACGAGACATTGACTTGTCCGGAGGCGTACAGCACATACACCCCCAGCCCGATCCAGGCCAGACGGCCTGGCCAATGCACGACAAAAGCCTCAGGGCGTGGGGTGGGGCCGATTGCCGGGTTGCTCATGCTTGCCAGTCCTCACCGCCGTAAATCTCATTGAGATTTCGGTCTTGCAAGGCGTCTGGTGGCCCGTCAAAAACCACTTGGCCACTCGACATGCCGATGATGCGGGTGGCAAAGCGGCGCGCCAGATCCACATTGTGGATATTGATGATGACCGGTACCTTGCGTTGTCTGGAAACCTGGTCCAGCAATTCCATGATCTCGACCGAGGTTTTAGGGTCTAGCGACGAGGTCGGCTCGTCTGCCAGGATCAGGCCGGGCTCCTGCATCAGGGCGCGCGCAATGCCGACACGCTGGCGCTGACCGCCAGACAGCGCATCCGCGCGGCGAGAGGCATACTCTTGCGACAACCCGACCGAATCGATGAGGCCAAAAGCCTGAGCAATGTCTTGGTCCGAAAATTTGCGAAGCAATGGTCGCCATATCGGCAACCTGCCAAGTTTGCCGCAAAGCACGTTTTCAATCACCGTCAGCCGCTCAACCAAGTTGTATTCTTGGAACACCATGCCGATGTGACAACGCGCCTCGCGCAAGGCCTTACCTTTGAGCTGAGCAAGGTCAAGCCCCCTAAACATAATCTGCCCGGCGGTCGGGTCAACCAGTCGATTAATGCAACGGATCAACGTGGACTTGCCAGTGCCAGACGGGCCGATGATGGCCGTGACACCGGAGGCCTCAATGCGCAGGTTGATGTCCTTGAGAACCGGCTCGCCCCTGCGGTACTCCTTGTACAGGCCGGTGATCGACAGCAGCCCCGGCGCTAAGGCGCTCATGCTCATTGCTTCTTGGCTGGTGCGGCCGCTGCCGCCGCTGCACGCTTGGCGGCGGCTTCGGCTTCACGCTTGGACTCGGCTTCATACGCCGCCCTGTTGTAAGGCGTGCCGGATTTCTCGGCGACATCACGCACCACGGCCCAGTCTTTGGCATAGGTGATGGGCACAAAGCGGTCGCCTCCGAAGAGTTCCTTCTGCATCGCGGGGGTGAAGCGGAAGGAGAAGAAGCACTGTTTCAGCTTGGCGGCGAGATCGGGCTTTAGGTCGTGCGCGTGGGCAAAGGACGAGGTCGGGAACACAGGGCTGGTGTATATGACGCGGAAATCCTGCAACTTAACTGTGCCGCGAGTCGCCATTTGCTCCAACACAACCGAAGCCACGGCTGCCATGTCGTAGTCGCCCGAATTGACGCCTAACACCGACTTGTCGTGGCCGCCCGACATCATGGGCTTGTAGTCGGTATCAGAGTTGAGGCCTTGCGCTGGAAACAACACCCGAGGAGCAAGGTGACCCGAGTTGGACGAAGGTGATGTGTGCGCCACCTTCTTGCCCTTAAGGTCAGCCAGGCTCTTATAGGGGCTGGAAGCCTTGACGACGGCTTGCAGGGTGTAGCCTATCACTTGGTCGCCAGTGCCTTGGGCGGCGAAGGGCACCGCTCCGGCGAGGTTGACAGCGAAACCCGTGGGGCCCGTGGAGAATCCCGAGAAATGCAAGCGACCGGAACGCATGGCCTCGATTTGGGCCGCGTTGGACTGGACCGGGTAGTAGACGATGCGCTTGCCGACACAACTCTCGAGGTGCTGGGTGAAGGGCTTGAAGGCGTTGGCGTAGACAGCCGGGTCCTCGATTGGGGTGTAGGCCCAAATGAGGGTGGCCGGATCGCGCCACTTCGAAGGGTCCTTGGGGGCGTCGGCGACGAGGTCACCGTCCGCGTCGCAGTACAAGGTGTCAAGTTGACCCCTGTTTGAGCACTCCTGTCCCATTGCGGCCCCAGCGGCCCCCATCATGAGCACGGCCACGATACCGGTCTTCGAAAGGCATTTATTCATCGTCTCTCTCCAATCTTCCCGAGTGCCCGGGCGTCTGGCGCCGCACGGCCAACCCCGGGCAAGACATTAGGGCGGGCGTGCTGTGACAGACACTACATCCGTCAACTAAGGGATATCAATCCACCATGAAATAAAGCGAGCTATCGATCATTTACGCTCATAATTGTTGATCTATTTTGATTTATTTATATAGGTACTTATACTAATATTCCAACCAGGCGGTGGTGGTCATCGCGGTAAGCACCATCGGCGGCGACTTGGTGCAACGAGTCCAGTGGGTTGAGCAAGTGCCGCAGCAAGTGGGTCGCGCGCCCGATCAGTGGCTGGTCGATGGCGGCTGCAATCGATGGCGTCATCGAAAAAATGAACTTCAAGTCCATCGTGTTGGCGCTTAAAATTTTTTTCAGACTGACCGAGCAGACCTAAGAGATTCGTTCTGTCGAACCACAGGCGCGTGACATCGTTTCGCACTCCACTTGCGTGAATGACCTATCCCTACATTGGAGATCACTGATGGATGCATCAACCGAAGAATCAAGCGAAGAACACTGGTGTGCCGCAGGCGCTGCTGATGCCCTTGGAGACGGCGACGCTCTGCGCATCGATGCCGGCGAGCATCGTGTCGCCGTGTTCAATTTGAGTGGAACGTTTTACGCGATCAGCGACATTTGCACGCACGAGCGCGCCTACTTGTCCGATGGTTATGTTGATGGTGACACCGTGGAATGCCCGCTACATCAGGCGTTGTTCCACATTCCGACTGGGCGCGTGCTCGCCGCGCCGGCTGTCGAAAGCGTACGCACCTATCCGGTGCGCATTTGCAAAGGAACCATTGAAGTCTGCGTCAGCGGATCAGCCAAATCATGTCCAAAGTAACGACAGTAAATCGCGCAACCCCGGCAGTACTCGGCACGGCCGAATGGCCACTGACCGGCTGGGACATCGTGCCGTCTGCAATGCTTAAATCGCTACGTGCGCGCAGCAATGGGCCGGGACTTCGCTACTTCGCGGCTCACATGACGGCACTCGCCGCGACTGGCGTGCTCGTCCACCTCGCCCTCGGCACATGGATGGTGTTGCCCGCAATTTTTGCGCACGGCACGGTCATCGTGCTGCTCTTCGCGCCGCTGCACGAGTGCTCGCACTTCACGGCGTTTCGAACGCGGTGGCTGAATTACGCGATTGGCATGTTAGTCGGGTTCATCAGCATCCGCCCCTTTCTTTACTTCAAGTGGCGACACGCCGAGCACCATACTTACACGCAATCGCCGCAGAGTGACCCTGATCATGTGCCGAGTCCGCGATCGCTCGTGCAGTACGCAGGCCTGATCGTTGGCGCCGAACTGTGGCCGAAGCTGATCGGCTCGCTCTGGCGCGGCGCGACCGGTCGTTACAACGCGCAGGAGCGGGGCTTCATCCCTACGAGCGAGCTCGACCGCGTCAGCGCTGAGATTCGCGTAGCAGTTGTGCTCTACGCTGCCATCGTCATTGCATCCGTCGCCACACAGTCCTGGGTAGCCGTCATCTATTGGCTGCTGCCACGCGTCATCGCAGAGCCGGTATTGCGCATGATCCGTATGGCCGAGCATATCGGCGCGGAGGAAACGCCGAACCTCCTGCGCAACGCACGCACGACGCTCGCCGGGCCTGTGATCCGGCTGCTCTACTGGAATATGTCTTTCCATTCTGAACACCACGTCGCCCCTTCAGTACCCTTTCACGCGCTACGTGAGTTACACGGATTTCTGCGCCCACACCTGGGTTACGTGGCCGACAGCTACTGGAGTGTCCACCGCGAAATTCTGTCGTGCGTACTGCGCGAGCGCTCATGAATAAACATGCTACAGCTGGGGAGTCCGTGCATGCATCGCGCTACGATGTTCTCATCGTTGGTGCTGGCCATGCCGGCGGCCGTGCGGCGCTCGGCCTGCGCAGCTTGGGCTTCGTCGGATCGATCGGATTGATCGGCGACGAGCCCAACGCGCCCTACCAGCGTCCGCCACTGTCCAAAGGATTTCTCACCGGGGACGGCGATGCCTCAAGCTGCATGCTGGCACCTATCGACGAGTGGGCAAGGCTCGGTATCGAGCTTCGCCTGGGGGTTCGTGCAGCCAACCTAGATCGCCTGGCACATCAGCTGCTGTTGGAGGATGGCAGGTCGATCGGCTATGGCCGGCTCGTGCTCGCGACCGGCCTGCGGGCCAGGCAACTACAACTTCCCGGTACTCTCCGCATTGAGCGCGTCTTGCGCACGCTCGACGACGCCCGCGTACTGCGCAGCGAGCTCGTCGCTGGTCGCCACCTCGTGATCGTCGGCGGCGGCCTGATCGGCTTAGAGCTGGCGTCGAGCGCCATTGAGCTCGGCCTGCGCGTTAGCGTCATCGAAGCCGGCGAGCGTTTGCTGCCACGTTGGCTACCGGCCGAATGTTCCGGCTGGCTCGCCTCATGGCATCGAAGCCGCGGTGTCGACTTGCGCTTTACCAGGCAGGTACGGCAGTGCGACGGCCACACATTGCATCTTGACGATGGCGCGAAACTCGACGCCGATACGATTGTCTCGGCGATCGGCTGCGCACCGAACGTCGAGCTCGCGGCGGCGGCTGGACTGGGCGTCGATGACGGCATCTTGGTCGACGCGTCTCTGCGCACCACGGATCCGTCAATCTACGCGATCGGCGACGTTGCGCGCACATTGCAGGCCGGCGCGAACCTTTCCCGCACCGAGTCGTGGCGCAACGCCGAGGTGCAAGCGCGTGATGTTGGTGCCGTTCTGTGCGGACAGAACCCCGAACCGGCGAAGCTGCCGTGGTTTTGGACTGATCAGTGCGGGCGCAACATCCAGGTGACTGGATGGCCGTGCGAAGGCCGTACGATTGAGGTGCGCGGCGATCCAGAACACGGCCCCAGCCTGGTCTGGTGCCTCGACGGCGACATCGTCCGGGGCGTTATCGGTGTCGACTGCGGTGGCGACGTGCGACGGGCGCAGCGGCTCATCACCACGGGCGAGCGGGTCGGTCTTCACGGCCTCTTCGGGCCACGTCGCGGCGCTGAGCCGCGTTCCGTCTTAGCAAAAGGGAGTAGCGTATGACGATTGAATGTCGCGCCGCGATCGCCACGGCCGTGGGCGCTCCGCTTGAGGTTGGCACGGTATCCGTAGCTCCGCCTCGTCCGGGCGAGGTGCTCATCGAGATCGTGGCAACCGGGATTTGCCACACCGATCTGACGGCCATCGAAGGAACGAATAAGGCGTGCGTGTATCCGGCGATTCTTGGGCACGAAGGCGCCGGTCGCGTCATCGACATTGGAGCGGGAGTCACGAGCGTCGTCGTCGGCGACCATGTCGTTCCGCTCTATGGTCCTGAATGCGGAGCCTGTGCGATGTGCATGAGCCGGCGCACCAATCTGTGCTGGTCGATCAAGCCCCAGCGCGACCGCGGTCTGATGCCCGACGGCAGCGTGCGCTTCCGCTGGCGAGAGGAGCCGGTACATCACTTCATGGGTACCTCAACGTTCTCGCGCTACACGGTGGTGCCCGAGATCGCAGTGGCAAAAATTAGACATGACCTGCCGTTTGAGCACGCCTGCTTGCTGGGCTGCGGCGTGACCACCGGTGTCGGCGCCGCGCTCGCCAACGTCCGTGCTGGCGACGATGTCGTGGTATTCGGACTGGGTGGCATCGGCATGAACATTGTGCAGGGCGCGCGCATCGCAGGCGCAAAACGCATCATCGGCGTGGACCGATACCCAAGCAAGGCGGCGCTGGCGCACAAGCTCGGGGTGACATACTTTCTCGACGCAGGTGCGGGCCTGCGCGAGACCACTGAAGCCGTGCTGGAACTCACGCGTGGCGGCGCTGACGTCGCCTTCGAATGCACGGGGATCGTCAAAGTCATGCGCCAGGCGCTCGACTGCTCCCGGGCTGGATGGGGTACCTGCGTTTTGCTGGGTGTCGAGCCACACGGTGCTGAGATGGCGTTCCCGCCGGCCGTGCTGCGCTACGGCCGCACCATCAAGGGCAGTTACTTCGGCGAAGTGCGTGGGCGCACAGGGCTCGGCCGCATTGCCGACCTGTGCGTGGAGGGCGCTCTCGAGGTCGATGCACTGATCACCCACCGTTTGCCGCTCGACCGCATCAACGAAGGCTTCGAGATGATGGTCGCTGGTACATCGTTGCGCAGCGTCGTCGTCTTTGAATGACCGATATCGATCCAAGCGTCGAAGAGCAATACGTCTTCCCCGCGCTCGCCGCCCAGCGCGCCAAGGTATACGCCGAGATCGCTCGCCGTAGCGAAGCGATTTGCGAGGCAGAACCAATGCTTGCCAATCTTGCCTATGGCTTGCACCCGCGCGAGCGTATCGACCTGTTTCCAACTTTGGCGGGCGCGCCGCTGTTCGTCTTTCTTCACGGTGGTTACTGGAGTGGCTCCGAGAAGGAGTCTTTCCGCTATGTGGCGCGACCGTTCCTGCGCCGGGGCGTGGCCGTCGCAGTTGTCGGGTATCCGCTTGCGCCTCAGACGCCACTTGCCGACATCGTCGGCAGTGTCTGCCGCAGCATCGGGTGGCTCGCCAGCGAGGCCCACCATCATCTCGGCTGTTCGCCAAGTGCGCTCGCCGTCGGGGGCCACTCCGCAGGCGGCCATCTGGCGGCAATGGCGACACTCCGGATGACCGTGCGTCATGAGACAGAAACGAATAGGCCGGCAATCGTGGGGTGTGCCGCGCTGTCGGGGCTGTTCGACTTGCGGCCGCTCCATCGGACCTCTGTTGCCGCTCGAGCCGGCCTTACCGAAATGGATGCGCGTTTGTTAAGCCCCGCATTACTACCCACCTCACCGGGATGGCTCGTCGCTGGCACCGGGGCGAACGAGAGTGCCGGATTCATCTCGCAGACGCATCAGCATGTCGACCGACGTGTAGCGGCGGGCGCCCAGACTGATAGGTTCGTCGTTCCGCAGGCCACGCACTACAGTGTCCTGCTCGATCTGGCTCACGATGACAGCCTGCTCGCCGCAGCTGTCTGCGCGCGCTTGATGGCGTAGCGTATAGTTGTTGCTCATGACGCAGCTTAAGACCAAGGCGCCGGAGCGCCCACTGCCCTACGTTAACTTCAACCAGTTGCGCTCGTTCCACGCGGTTGCTCGGGAGCTTAACTTCACGCGCGCGGCCCGTGTCCTCAACATCGGCCAGTCCACGCTCACGGTTCAAGTGCGTAACCTCGAGGAGCGCTACGGTGTCGAGTTGTTCCTTCGTTCGTCACGTGGTCTGCAGCTCAGTTGCACCGGCCAGACGCTTTACGAGATCACCATACCACTCTTCGACCTCGAGGAGCAGGCGGTAAATCTGCTTCGGGCGAACGGCGATGCCATCGAAGGAACTCTGCGCGTAGGCACGGTCGGACCATTCTTTGTAATGAAGCTGGTTGGAGAGTTCCAGGCGCGCTACCCGAACATGCAAGTGAACATTGACAGCGGTAATTCCGATACGGTTTTGCGTCAGATCATCGACGCCAGGACCGATGTCGCGATCACCGGGTGCCACATCGATGATCCGCGCGTATATTCCTCTAAATTGCGGGCGCACGAGATTCTCGTATTGGTGAATCGTCATCATGCGCTGGCGGGGACCGGGTCTATCCCGCTCGCCGCACTGCAGGGTCAGCCGATGATCATGCGCGAGCGCGGCTCGATGACGCGAAAAGCGTTCGAGGCAGCGCTCGTTGAGCATGGCGTTCGACCCAGAGTGGTAATGGAAGTGTCTCGCGACACGGTCCACGAGGCGGTCATCGAGGGTCTCGGCGTCGGTGTTGTATCCGAACCTGAATTCCAGCCTCACGTGGACCTGTGCGCGCTAAGGATTGATGACTACCCGAGCTTCACGTACTCATACGTCATCTGCCTCGAGTCCCGGCGGCAGTCGAAGCCCATCGCCCGCTTCACTGAGCTCGCCGAAGCCATCTCTCAGGACCCAGCATGACTTCCGTCACACATGGGCAAGCTGGCTGCGACAGCAAGGCGAGGGGCTAGACAAGATTCAGGAGATGGGTGGCTGGAAGTATGCGTCAATGGTCCAACGCTATCAGTCACAGGTGCAGAGGTGGTTCTATGAAAGGGCTAACCCCACTGATCGAGTTCGTCAGGTTTAGTTAACTTGACGATACCGTGCGGTTCATCAAGCTGACGCACCACGAAACGCAGCGCATCTCTGCGCCGCGCCTGGCGCTGAGGCCTGCGAGTCTGTATAGCTTTGGCCTTTGGAGCTGCTAGCGTCTCGCAAGGGGCAAGACAAGGTGATCTGAATCAACCACCCTTTATCACCCTACCAGTGCCCCGAAACAATGCTTACCCCCAACTCGGTCGGGCGCAGATTAATGTTGGGCATGTTCGACCGCCGCCCCTTAGAGTGGTTCCGCGCGAGTGTGGCAGTCGAAAATCGTAGAGCTTGGGCACCAGCAGGCTCAAACTTCTGCTGCAGCGATCACCACCGACGCACCCACCTCTTTTAGCAAGGAGTTAAACGGTTCTGGGGGCTGCGCGTCCGTAAACAGGGTGTCTATCTTGGCAACATGCGCCACCTCAACCATCGCGCGGCGCGCGAATTTACTGGCATCTGCGGCGACCCACACCTGTCGAGAATTCGCAATTGATGCTTCGGTGACCTTAACCTCTCGATAATCAAAGTCCCGCAATGAGCCGTCGGAATCGATACCAGCAACGCCAATGACAGCTATGTCGAAGCGAAACATGTTCACGAACTCGACGGCAGCCTCACCAACAATGGCTTGGTCCCGAGCGCGCACGAAACCACCACAAATTTGAACTTCGATATCCCGGTTCTTGCTCAGCGTTTGCGCAATGATCATGTCGTTTGTGACCACGCGCAGCCCACGATGCGTCAGCAACTCGCGCGCCACTGCACAAGTAGTGGTGCCTACGGTCAGCATGAGTGAGCAGTCATTGGGGATTTGGGCGGCAACCGCACGTGCAATTCGTGCCTTGGCTTCAGCATTGAGCGACTCGCGTTGCTGATAGGAAAAGTTTATGACATTGGCGCCGGACCTCACACCGCCGTGAAACCTCACAAGCTGACCGCTTTGAGCAAGTTTTTGCACATCTCGACGCACAGTCTGAATCGAAGTGTCAAGTTGCATAGCCAGTTCATCCAAGGACACTTGCCCGTGGAATCGGGCGATCTGGATCAGCTTTTCCTGCCTAGGGTTCATAGCGGTTTTCAAGGTCTGAGTCGGTGCACTTCATGAGGATAGCGCGCTTGGAGCTGGGTACCGCGCCACAAATTATTGTACAGCGACCCGGTGACTGGGCGTCGCAGTTTCGGTCACCATAACATCCGCCACAGCGGCGATGCTGTGCGCAGCAGGTCGAGCGTCGAGGAGCAACAGGCGGCTGTGCCCAGCCAAAACGAAATTAATTGTATGTGCGAACTCATGGCGTACTGCGAACCTGACTATGGCCTCAGTAAGGCCCAGGGCCAACTCGCAGTTGGCCCTGGGAAAGCTGGCCACGACTGCGGCTTCGCTGCCGTGTGTGTAAAGGCCTGCCGGCCCGGTCAGAGTACCCACTGCGTCGTCGGCGGCGCTCAGCATTGGTGTGTTGGCCGTCACGCAGGGGCCTACTGTGGGCAGCATCTCGCGCACGCGTTGCGGCCCGAGCAGGCGCGTCGCGCCGATACCGGCTTTGCCGGACAGTAAGTCGTAGGCCTTGAGCTCGGCGCCGTAAAACGGCAGATGCCGTAACTTGAACACTGACCTAAATGCGCAACTTCAGACTAAATATTCGCCATGGGGGCGGCACACGCGGCGAAGCTAGTGCAAGCTGCCCCCTGTCAATTTAGCCCGCAGTCGTAGTTCTCTCCGTGTTCAGGCAAAGGTCGACTGGGCGGTTAATCGCAAGACGCGTTACCGGGACTTGGCCAAGAACACAAGCCAGTTGCTGGCGATGTTTGCGCTGTCCAACTTGCGGATGGTGCGCAAGCGAATGATTCAGGGGTTGCAGGCATGAGTGCGCCTGCAGCTAGGGCGAAAGTCCGCAAACAGGCCCCACGGGGCCGAAAGCGTGAGTAATTGGCGAGAAATTTAACGCTGATTCACCATATGAACATTCACTCATCAACTCGCGCTTTGGAGGCGGTTGTGCAGACTATCTAGGGTAAGTACTCATACAAAACGAAATTAAACGATCAATAATATGCTTCGTATTTGATATTTTTAAGCAAAAAAACGGAGAAATGTGTGGCGGATGTATTTTCCTGGGTGCAATGGCCTATTTTGGATACGGAGCACTTTGAAATCATGAAAAGGCTTTGCGCGGCGTTGCTCGCCGGCGCCATCATTGGTTTTGAGCGCAGCTTTCACGGCCGCCCGGCAGGTATTCGCACGCACTCCCTGGTGTGCTTGGCTTCCGCCATGCTCATGCTGGTCACCGTCTACCAGGCTCAATGGTTCCCGCATAGTCAGGATGCCGTGCGTGTGGACCCCACCCGAATGGCGCAGGGTGTGATGACGGGGATCGGCTTCCTCGGTGCTGGTGTGATCATTAGGGATGGCGTGGCGGTGCGCGGGCTTACTACGGCGGCATCTATCTGGATCACCTCAGCCATCGGCATCCTGGCTGGTATCGGGTTTTACTTTCCGCTGGTGGCAGTTACGCTGCTTTCGCTGTGCGCGCTGTCGCTATTTCGCCGTCTTGAAAGCGCGATGCCGTCTTTCTTATATGCCGCCCACAGCGTGGTCGTAGCGGTGGAGAGCACCATCGATGAAGCCGCCCTTAAGTCTTTCTTGCGTTCACTTGGCTTTGACGTGCACCAGGTCAGTTGCCAGCGTGATCTGGTGACGCGCACCGCCAAATACGACATGACGATCCGCACAAAGGCCAAGGATGGTCTTTCCCAGCTATACGCAGCTTGGTCCAAACGCGACGACGTGGTGAGCTACAGCATCCTGCCTCTATAACACAACTCATATGACCGATATTGTTCTTAACCAACTCTCCAAAACCTGGGGCACAACCGCCGTTGTGGACCGCATCAGCTTCAGCGTGAAGGCTGGCACCTTCGCCGTGCTGCTTGGTCCTTCGGGCTGCGGAAAATCCACCACACTGCGTATGCTTGCGGGACTAGACCTGCCCAGCGGCGGCAGTATCGCAATTGGCGGACGCGACGTCACTCATGCCACCCCTGCGCAGCGCAATCTGTCAATGGTGTTCCAGTCGTATGCGCTGTTTCCGCACCTAGATGTGCGCAACAACATCCTGTTTGGCTTGAAGGTGCGCAAGGAGCCTGCTGCTGACTATGACAAGCGACTGAACCGCGTGGTGGACATGCTGTCGCTGGGGGGGCTTTTGGAGCGCAAGCCCGGACAGCTCTCGGGTGGACAGCAGCAGCGCGTGTCTCTGGCGCGCGCCATCATCGCCGAAACGCCGGTATGCCTGATGGACGAACCCCTGTCCAATCTGGACGCAAAGCTGCGCCAAGAGATGCGCCGCGATATTCGCGACTTGCAGCGAAAGCTGGGAGTCACGATGGTTTACGTCACCCACGATCAAACGGAGGCCATGAGTATGGCCGATCAGGTGATCCTAATGCGCGCGGGTCGTATCGAGCAGGACGGTACACCCGAGGAGCTTTACAGCCGTCCAGCAACCACGTTCGCTGCGACCTTCATCGGCACGCCGCCCACCAATATCTTTCCAGCCAATGATGGACTGATCATTGGCGTGCGCCCGGAGCACATCCGCATTGTGGAATCGGGAGGTGTGCAGGGCAGTGTCGTGGGCAACGAATATCTGGGGGCCGACACGCTGGTGACCTGCGAGGTGCCGGCTCAGGGCGGTGAAGCGCCATGGCGCATCGTCGCCAAGCTACCTGGCCGTCAGGAACCTGCGCAGGGCATATCCATGAGACTGGGCTGGGATGCGCAGTACGAGCACCGCTTTGACAGCACAAGCGGCGCGCGGATCCGATGCGCTGAATCGTCTAGTAAATGAACGATTGGTTCAGCGAGTGAGTGAAAGTATGTGTTTGGTCCAATAAACGTAAAGGAAGAAAAAATGAAACGTAATCTACTCAAGGCTGCCGCTGCAGCTGCTAGCTTGTTCCTGCTGGGCGCGCCTACATGGGCGCAAAAACCTGTGGAATTGACGTTCTATTACCCGATCGCTGTGGGCGGCCCGCTTAACAAGGTGATCGACCAGTTTGCCACTGATTTCGAGGCTGAAAACCCCGGTGTCAAGGTGAAGCCGATTTATGCTGGCACCTACCAGGAAACCCTGATCAAGTCCATGACGGCCGCTAAGAGCGGCACGCCGCCGACGATGGCTGTGCTGCTGTCAGGCGACATATTCACCTTGATCGGCCAGGGCGCGATCGTGCCGGTGACGGATCTGGCCAAGGGCGCGGAGGACGCTAAGTGGCTGGACAGCTTCTACCCCGCTTTCATGCTGAACAGCCGCACCGGCGGCAAGACCTGGAGCGTGCCCTTTCAGCGCTCCACCATCGTGCAGTACTGGAACAAGGACCTGTTCAAGGAGGCTGGCCTGGACCCCGAAAAGGGCCCTGCCAACTGGGGCCAGTTGGTGGAGATGAGCAAGAAGCTCACCAAGACCGACGCTAGAGGCAACGTGATGCAGTGGGGTGTGAAGATCCCGTCAACGGGTTTTCAATATTGGATGCTCGGCGGCCTGGCTGCCACCAACGGGGCGACGCTGGCGAATGCGGACGGCACTGTGACAAGTTTCGACGACCCTGCGGTGGTCGAGGCCTTGCAATACTGGGTCGACCTGTCGGCCAAGCACAAGGTGATGCCTGCCGGCGTGGTGGAGTGGGGCACGACGCCCAAGGACTTCTTGGAGAAGAAGGCTGCCATCATCTGGACGACCACCGGCAACCTGACCAACATCCGTACCAACGCTCAATTCCCGTTCGGCGTAGCCATGCTGCCGGCCAATAAGCGCCTGGGCAGCCCCACCGGCGGCGGCAACCTGTACTTCTTCAAGAATTCCAGCCCTGAGCAGTTGCAGGCGGCCGTGAAGTTCGCGAAATTCCTGACCGAACCCAAGCGGGCCGGCGCTTGGAGCGTAGCGACAGGTTACGTCGCCGTCTCGCCGGCCGCGTGGGAAACCCCTGAGATGAAGAAGTACGCCAATGATGTGCCGGCTGCCACCGTGGCGCGCGGCCAATTGCAGCACGCCGTGGCCGAGCTGTCCACTCACGACGGCCAGCGCGTCATCAAGGCGCTGAACGACGCCATCCAGGCCTCTCTCACCGGCAGCAAGCCGGCGGCGGAATCGCTGAAGGAGGCCCAGCGCGAGGCAACGCGCATCCTAAAGCCCTTCCAATAAAAACGCTGTGCCCGCTGCCGCTTCGTTATCAAGGAACACCATGAGCCCCAGAACCCAGTGGCACGGATGGCTGCTTATCGCGCCCGCCCTCCTCCTGCTGATCGCTTTCACGCATTACCCAGCGCTGGCCACGCTGTGGCACAGCGTCTTCAGCAACGCCACGCCGGTGATGCCTGCCAAATTCGTGGGGCTGGCCAACTACCAAGGCATGATCGAGGACCCGGTGTTTTGGGCCTCGCTGCGCAACAACGCCTGGTTTGCCGCAGTCACCGTGCCGGTGTCCATCGCGCTGGCTATCGTGATGGCGTTGTTCGTCAACGCGCGGCTGCCCGGCAAGGGTTTCCTGCGGCTGGCATATTTCACACCCACGGTGTTGCCGATGATTGCCGTTGCCAACATCTGGCTGTTTTTTTACACCCCGCAATACGGGCTGGCCGCGCAGTTGCTGGCGCCGCTGGGCGTGACCTCGCCGAATTGGCTGGGTGACAAGGATCTCGCTCTGGGCGCGATGATCGTCGTGGCGATTTGGAAGGAAGCAGGCTTTTTCATGATTTTCTACCTGGCGGCGCTCCAACAAATCTCTCCTAGCCTGGGTGAGGCTGCGGCGCTCGAAGGTGCTTCACGATGGCAATACTTCTGGCGGGTATTGTTCCCGCTGCTGATGCCAACCACGATCTTCGTATTGGTCAATGCGCTCATTAACTCAGTGCGCCTAGTGGACCACATCTTTGTCATGACCAGGGGCGGGCCGGACAACGCTAGCTCGCTGCTGCTGTTCTACATCTACCAAGTCGGTTTCAGTTTCTGGGACAGCGCCTATGCTGCCGCACTGACCGTCGTGGTGCTAGTGTTACTGGGCACCATCGCACTGGTCAAGTTCAGCTACCTGGACAAACGAGCACACTACCAATGAGCCAAGACTTCAATCAACGCACCGCCTCGCTGTCCTGGCTGGAAACCGCCGCCGCTTGGTTGCTGGGCATCGTCTGGATCCTGCCTCTGGTCTACGCGGTATGGACGGCTTTTCACCCCGCAGCCAATGCAACGCGTTTTGAGCTCGGTGCGCCGCTAACCCTGGACAACTTCAGGGCAGCCTGGGCTACTGCACCCTTTGCGCGCTACTTTCTCAACACCACCTTGCTGGTGTCGATGGTGCTGGCTGCGCAACTTGTGCTCGGCACGCTGGCGGCCTACGGCTTTGCGCGATTTGAGTTCAAAGGTAAGAACTTCGTCTTCATGCTGGTGTTGCTTCAACTGATGGTAATGCCCGACGTGCTGATCGTCGAAAACTACAGCACCATGAATACGCTGGGGCTGCGCGACACCATTTTTGCCGTTGGCCTGCCGTACTTCGCGTCGGCCTTTGGTATCTTCCTGATCCGGCAAACATTCAAGTCGGTGCCGAAGGAACTGGACGACGCGGCACGTGTCGAGGGTGCCACTGCGCTGCAGGTCCTTTGGAAGGTTTACGTGCCTCTGGCCAAGCCGGTCTATCTGGCTTATGCACTGGTGTCGGTCAGCCACCACTGGAACAACTTCCTGTGGCCGCTGATCATCACCAACTCGGTCGAGACGCGGCCGTTGACGGTTGGGCTACAGGTGTTCTCGTCAACCGACCAGGGTGTGGATTGGTCGATCATCACCGCAGCGACGCTGATGACCTCGGCGCCGCTGCTGGTCGGCTTCCTGCTATTCCAGCGCCAATTCGTGCAAAGCTTCATGCGCGCTGGAGTGAAGTAGGCGATGAAACTGCTCACCTGGAACGTCCAGTGGTTCTTAGGCCTGGACGGCGTTGTCGATGTGACCCGCGTTTTGGATCATGCGCGCAGCCTGTGCGACTTCGACGTACTGTGCCTGCAGGAAGTGTCAGTCCATCTGAAGCACTTGAAGGGTGGCGGCGATTTCGATCAAGTCGCCAAGGTTGCGAAGTTGCTTCCCGACCACGAGGTTATCTTCACGCCTTGCGTCGACTACCGACACAGTGCGCAAGGCCCTCGACAACGCTTTGGCAACCTGGTGGCCACGCGCCTGCCAGCTCTGCTGGTGGAAAGCCACTTGCTGCCCTTGATTCGCGAAGCAGAAGTGCCGGGCGTCAGACGCGTCTGCACCAGCGTGGTGTTGCAGGCCACAAGCGGCCCGCTGACCGTCATGAACACTCACCTAGAATACCACTCGGCCGCGCAGCGGGCCTTGCAAGTGCAATGCATTTTGGATATACACCGCGAGAACTGTGACCTGGCAGTAGCCAGTAGTTCGAACCAACCCATTGAGGGTCTCTACCAGCGTCGCCCAAGCAGTGCCCGCACTGTACTGTGCGGTGACTTCAACTTTGATGAGGCTAGCAGCGAACACCAAAGCTTGCAGGTCGGCGAAACCAGCCAATCGCTATGCGATGTATATAAGACGCTGCATGGGGCGGCCCCACGACCTGCCACCTTTGGTCGTTATGACACAACCTATGCGAAGCAGCCCATTGCCTGCGACCACGTGTTTGCCACTCGGGACATAGTGGGGCAAGCCCGGCGCATTGAGGTCGATGTGCACACACAGTACTCAGACCACCAGCCGGTGTATGTTGAATGGGAGGGGCTTTGACGCCAATCGAACAGCTCGGCGCAGCCCAGGTGCGCGCTATTCACACCGTGATCACCGATATTGATGACACGGTCTCGACCGACGGCATGCTGACTGCTTCGGCCTACAGTTCGTTGGAAAAACTTTGGCACAGTGGCCTTCGCATCATTGTCACCACAGGTCGACCCGCGGGGTGGTGCGATCACATCGCCCGCATGTGGCCGGTGGACGCGGTGGTGGGGGAGAATGGTGCATGCTGTTTCTGGTATGACCGCCTGGGACGTAGGCTGTCCGTGCGGCATACGTTGCCACCGCAGGCGCTGCGGGCCAACCGTGAGCGTTTGGATGCCGTGGCTGCGCAGGTGCTCGCCGATGTACCAGGCACGGCGCTCGCGTCGGACCAGTTCTGCCGCCTCTATGATCTGGCCGTTGACTACTGCGAGGACGTGCCCCACGTGGGCGAACCTGGCGTGCAGCGCATCGTTGAGATCATGGAGTCCGTGGGCATGACCGCCAAGGTCAGCTCTATTCACGTGAACGGCTGGTTCGGCAGCTACGACAAGCTTTCCATGAGCCGCGACATCATGCGCGACCTGTATGGCGTGGACCTGGACCGCGACCGCGACCAGATCGCTTATGCCGGCGACTCGCCAAATGATGCGCCTATGTTTGCGCACTTTCCCTACTCAGTGGGCGTGGCCAACGTTCGCGACTTCGTAGGCAAGATGGATGCGCTGCCCCAATACATCACGCGTTCGCGCAGCGGCGAAGGTTTTGCCGAATTCGCCTCGCTCTTGATCGCACTGCGTTCGCCCTAGGCGACATTCAATCTGTGCGCCTGGCGCACTTTGCAACTCCCAAACGGAAACATTCAGTAATGACTATTCATGAGGTCGACGCGCAGCGGCAGCAAACAATGCAGACCCTGGCAACGCAGCAGAATTTTGACGTGGTTGTCATCGGTGGGGGCGCCACCGGCCTAGGTATCGCGCTGGATGCGGCGCTTCGCGGGCTGCGGGTGGCGTTGCTTGAGCGTGGTGACTTTGGTCAGGGGACATCGTCCCGGTCCACCAAGCTGGTGCACGGTGGCGTTCGCTATCTGGCGCAGGGCGATTTCCGGCTGGTCTACGAGGCTTTGCACGAGCGTGCCAACCTGTTGACGAATGCACCGCACATTGCCCGACCACTGTCGTTCGTGATGCCCGCGTTCAAGTTGTGGCATCTGCCGTTTTACGGTGCCGGGCTCAAGGCCTACGACTTACTGTCCGGCAAAGCGGGTATCGGCGCGACGCGCCTGCTGGGGCCGCAACGCGTGCGCGAGATGCTGCCCACAGTGCGCAGCGAGGGACTGATGGGTGGCGTGTCGTACTGGGATGGTCAGTTTGATGATGCGCGACTGGCGATCACCATTGCCCGTACGGCACACCGCCATGGCGCTGTGCTGGCCAACTATTGCTCTGTGCTCGACGTGCGGCGCGATGCCGGCAAAGTCACGGGTGTGGATGCTTTGGACAGCGAAACGGGGCGTGCGTTCAACGTGCGTGCGCCCTGCGTGATCAATGCCACCGGCGTATGGGTCGACCAGTTGCTTCAGGGGGCGCAGTCAGGAGCAAGCGGTCCGCTCGTCACACCCAGCCAGGGCGTGCACCTGAGCTTCGACCGCTCGCTGTTGCCCGGCACATCGGCGCTGTTTTGGCCGCGTACCAGCGATGGGCGTGTGCTGTTCGCCATTCCCTGGCTGGGCAAAACCATTGTCGGCACTACCGACACTGCACGGGCGGACGTGCCGCAGGAGCCCGAACCTCTGGCGGGTGAGGTGGATTACCTCCTGCGCGAATGTGCCGACTTCCTGGTGGCACCGCCTCAGCGCTCCGACATCCGCAGCGTGTGGGTGGGTCTGCGTCCTTTGGTAAATCCGCAGGCGGACAGCGACTCCCAAGAAACCAAGTCCATCAGTCGAGAGCACACGGTGCTGGTCCGCCCCGACGGACTGGTAACGGTCACGGGCGGAAAGTGGACCACTTATCGCTCAATGGCGCAGGATGTGCTCGACCAATGCCTCGATGCTGACCTGGTGCCCCGGCGGGGCCCGTGCCAGACCGCTGGCACGCGGCTGCTGGGGGCTGTGGACGCCATTGGCAGCCTGGCGGATGCAGCTGGCCTGCATTCTTACGGCAGTGAGGCCGATATCGTGGGCAGCCTACCTGGTGCGAAACACGTGATGGCACCGGGCCTGACAGAGGCCATGGTGCGCTTCGCCGTGCGGCATGAATTTGCGCGCACCGTGGAAGACGTGCTGGCGCGGCGTAACCGCCTGCTGTTTCTCGATGCGCAGGCCGCCGCCGATAGCCTGGACGCTGTGGCCGATGTCATGGCGAGCGAAACCAAAGCGTCCCTTGGGCGTGAGGCTTGTCGCACCCTGGCTGCTAAATACCTGACGCCAAGCCACTGAGTTAGGCGAGTGCGACGCTTACCATTAAAAAGCGGGTACCCCGCGGCCCGCCTAGTCCCCACGCCGTAAACGACACACTCATCGATGAACCCCAGACAGGAAAAGCTGATCCAGATCGCACGATCCCAAGGACGCATGTCTCTGGAAGATCATGCCAGCCAGCTCAGCGTGTCGCCCAGACGGTGCACCGTGCGTTCTATGCAGATCAAAAAGCTTTCCAGTGCCACAGGTGTCGACATTGAAACCATCCGCTACTATGAAAAACAGGGCCTTTTGCCAGAACCTGACCGGAAAGAGAATGGCTATCGAGACTATGACAACACCCACTTAGAGCGGCTTTCCTTTATCCGCCATTGCCGCGCATTGGAAATGTCACTCAGCCAAGTGGCCGAATTACTGGGTTTTGTCGATCAGCCCGGCGAAGGGTGTGAGGATATTAATTTTCTGGTCGATCAGCAGTTGGCCAAAGTACGAGCACGTCTGCAGAGCATGCAAGCACTGGAAAAACAGTTATTGCAACTTCGTGCGCGTTGCACTGAGGAGCGCGAGACCCACGCCTGCGGCATCTTGACCGAGTTGGTGTCTGCGGCCCATAGCGAAGCCTGCGCGTGCCATGCCATTTTGGATTGAAGTTGTTCCTCGCTTGATTTGGGCCTAAGCTCACTCTTGGTCACTGTGAAAAGGACAGCCAGTTCAAGATCAAGTCCAATTGGCAGTATGCAGCAACCATTAGCTGTCTCAACATTTAGAAAGATGAACCGGACACCAAGGGCTAGATTTGCTTGCCCATCAAAAACTTAGGCGGTTTGTAATGAGATCTGTTCTGCCCCGCCAGAACCAAGCCCGTGTGATTTATCACACGGGCTTTTTTCTTGGCCACTGCCCCTCGCCTCGGGGCAGTTTTTCAGCCCATCAGTTGACCATCACCAGTTTGCCCTTGACGCTGCGTGAACCCATCAGGGTATAGGCGGCTTTGAGCTCGCTCATGGGCAGAGTGCGGTCCAGCACGGGTTTGATCTTGCCTTGGCCGTACCACTGGGCCAGCTCTCCCATCATGGCCGCGTTGGCTTGGGGTTCGCGTTTGGCAAAGTCGCCCCAAAACACACCGACCAGGGATGCGCCTTTGAGCAAGGGCAGGTTCAAGGGCAGCGAGGGGATGGGGCCGCCCGCAAAGCCCACCACCAGGTAGCGTCCGCGCCAGGCGATGGAGCGGAACGCGGGCTCGGCCAGATCGCCGCCCACGGGGTCATACACCACGTCGGGGCCTTTGCCCTCGGTGAGGGTTTTCAGGGCCTCGCGCAGGTTTTGGGTGCTGTAGTTGATGGTGGCATCGGCCCCCAGTGTGGTGCACAGGGCGCATTTTTCGTCGGTGGATGCTGCCGCAATCACTTTGGCCCCCATGGCCTTGGCAATTTGGATGGCGGCTGTGCCCACGCCGCCTGCAGCGCCCAGCACCAGCAAGGTCTCTCCTGCTTTGAGGGCAGCGCGGTCCACCAGCGCATGGTGCGAGGTGGCGTAGGTCATGATGAAGGCCGCGCCATCGGTGGCCGGAAATCCAGCGGGCAAGGGCATGCACAGTTTGGCCGGGGCCAAGGTGTGGGTGCCAAAGCCGCCTGTGCCCGACAAGCAGGCCACGTTTTGCCCGACTTTGATGTGCGTCACACCTTCGCCGACGGCTTGCACGGTGCCCGCGTATTCCGAGCC
>JBIKQY010000087.1:0-8531 GCA_044349465.1 Limnohabitans sp.
ATGCGGCGTCACTGAGCTTGATTCACCCCCGAGAGTGCGCATGACCCTTTTGAATGAATCTGTCCGCGAAGCGGCCCGCCGCAGCGTACTGTGCTGGCTGGCCACGGTGGACGCCGAGGGGCAGCCCAACGTCTCGCCCAAAGAGGTCTGGGCCATTGCTGACGACCAGCATGTGGTGGTGGCCCACATCGCTTCGCCCATCAGTGCGCGCAACATCGCGCAGCATCCGCAGGTGTGTTTGAGCTTTGTCGATGTGTTCGTGCAAAAGGGCTTCAAGCTCTTAGGCGGTGCACGCGAGGTGCGTGCCGCCGACGCCGAATTTGCGGCCTGGGCCAAGCCATTGCTGGCCATGGTGGGTCACCGCTTCATCATCCAAAGCGTACTGGTCATCCAAGTGAAATCCGTGGCGGTCATCGTGGCCCCCAGTTACCGTTTTTACCCAGACGACACCACCGAGGCTTCGCAAGTGGCCTCGGGCATGCGAGCCTACAACGTCCAAGCAGTAGAAAAGGGAAAAACATGACTTCAATCACCATCCGTCAAGCGGTGTTGGCCGACCTCGATGCCGTGGTCACCCTGTTTGATGGTTATCGCCAGTTTTATGGACAGCCCAGCGATGGCGTGGCTGCACGGGCTTTTCTTCAGGCGCGCTTTGAGCATGGGCAATCGGTGGTGCTGTTGGCCGAGTCACAAGGCCAAGCTGTGGGTTTCACCCAGCTGTACCCGAGCTTTTCTTCCGTGTCGATGGCGCGGGTGTTTGTGCTCAATGATCTGTTCGTGTCACCCACGGCCAGGCGCTTGGGCGTGAGCGAGGCTTTGTTGACAGCCGCTGCCGACCATGCGCGCCAATTTGGCGCTGTGCGTTTGTCCTTGACCACGGATGTGCAGAACTTGCCTGCACAAGCCTTGTACGAGTCCATGGGCTGGGCGCGTGATCAAAAGTTCTATGCTTACCACTTGGCATTGAAGCCATGAAAGTCACCTGAGCTGGTCAATCATTTTTCACCCCAGCTACCAGTTAAGCGGCTGCAAGTCGGCATTTTGCTGGGGGATATCACGCCAGCGACCGTCAGCGTCAGCGCGACGGCACAGGGCTGGCTCCTGCTGGCCCTTTGCCCAAAGCTGCTTCCCGGCCGCCGAATCGGGCGACAAGTGCGTCTTGATCGGCCTTGGCGCGCTGGTCGGTGACTTCGGGGTCCAGCATTTGATTCAGGAGCGACGCCATGTGTTCGTGGATCGGTCGATGGCCATCATGCGCAGCGAGGTTCATGGTTTGGCCCGGATCGGCCGCCATGTCGAACAATTCTGGTTCGTAGCCCACGTAGTGGTGATACGCCCACTGGCCTTGTCGCACCAGATAAGCTGCGCTAGGCGAGCCCACGGCGTGGTACTCGCTGAAGCCGATACGCTGAGGATCATCCTTTTCTTGGGCAATCGCCACCAGCGATCGGCCCGCAAGCGTGGGGTCTGCGGGCAGGTTTGCGTTGTCGAGCACGGTCGGGGCAATATCAACCAGGTTGACTTGGGTTGCACAGACTTTGCCCTCCGGGATCCCCGGCCCAGCCACGATCAACGGGATATGGGTGGCTTCGCGGTAGAGCGTCGACTTGTTCCACATCCCGCGCACACCTTGGTTGTCGCCATGATCGCTGCTCATGATCACGCGGGTGGATGCTTGCAAACCGGTTTGCCCCAGCGCTTGCAGGACTTTGCCGATTTGCTCGTCAATGAAACTTGTCAAAGCGTAATAACAAGCCAAAGCCAAACGGCGGCGCTCCGGCGTACCCAACTCATCGTCTGCATTTGAAAAATCCGCATGCCGCTGCACCCAAGGGTGACGTTGGTAGCCGCTGTTCGGATGCAGCCGAGGGTCGGCAATGGCTTCCATGTCGATGCCATCGAGATAGCGTTGGGGCACAACCAAAGGGAAATGTGGCGCGACGAAACCGACGAACAAGGTCCACGGCGCGGCATCTTTTTCTGCGGCTTTGTCATGCAGCCACTGCGCTGCGTGCTCAGCCGATGAAATGTCGTACTGGTTGTAGCTGGACAGCCCAGCACCGAGTTCGGTGAACAGCCGCGATGGGCGCGGTGTGCTGGGCAAGGGGTTGCGCACCGAGCCCCAGACCTGACCGATGCCGTCGGCCAGATGCAAGGGATCGTGCTGCTCAGAAAATCCGGTGGGCGCAGCGGCATTGACGTAGTGCAATTTGCCGATCGACTCGACGCAGTGGCCAGCCGCTTGCAGGGCATGCCCCCAACCGCTCACACGCCCGTCGTAGCCCATGGCGTTGTCCCAATAAGCGATGTCATGCACCCAACGGCCCGTAGCCAGCGCGGCCCGGGCGGGCACGCAGATCGGCGAAGGTGTGAGGGCTTGGGTGAATCGTGTGCCACGGGCAGCCAGGGCATCGAGATGGGGTGTCTTGATAAAAGGGTGTCCAGCGCAGCCCAAGGCATGCGCATCTTGTTCGTCGGTCAGCAAGATCAGGCTGTTCAATGGTGGGTGAGTCATGGACTAAAGATGAAAATTAGCAAGGCGTTGAAGCGCCGAAGAGAGCTCGTTGGGTTGCGTGACCATCAAATCATGACCGCCAACCATCACTTCCGAAGACCAGTCAGCTTGGGCTTGAACCCATTTGTAGTGCGCTTCGAACCGTGGGTTAGGTTGAGACCCCGCCAAGATGTAATGTTTTTTGGGAACGGTTTTCCATGCATGCGTCAGCCGCGGTGCGTCGAGCATGGTTTGAAGAGGATGGGGTGAACAACACGCACGCAGCCATGCGGCATCGTCTTCGCTCGTGACGCCCCACAGCGCTGGATCGGGGGGAGGGATGCGCAGACCACCGAGTTTTTCAGCGGCAGCGAGCATGTCTTTTTGTCGTTGCTCGGGAAAGCCATTCCAGCCGGGCACGCCATCTTCGGGAATCACGGCATCGACATAAACCAAAGCATCCACAGCATGGGCCATTTGATCGGCTACCAGCGTCATGATGACGCCACCATAGCTGTGACCCACCAAGATGGCATGGCCCAATTGCTCAAAGCGAAACAGATTCAAGATGTCCTGCGTGTGTGTCGCGAGGCCGACCTCTGGCGTCCACAGGTGTTCACGTTCGCCCATGCCCGTGAGCGTCGGCGTGAACACCACATGCCCGAGATGGCGCAGTTGATCAGCGACTTTGCGCCAGCACCAACCGCCATGCCAGCCGCCATGAATCAAGACAAAGGTGCTCATGAACGCTGCGCTTTAGGCGTCGACGGGTTGGTAATTGAGCCGTTTAGCGATCACACCCCAGCGGTCTGTGTCAGCTTTGATGGTCTTTGCAAACTCGGCAGAACTGCTGGAAGTCGGCTCCATCACCAGCTTTCCAAAAGCTTCTTTGATGCGGTCGCTGGTCATTGCTTTGGCAACGGCAGCACTCAGCACTGCAACGCGGCCCGGATCGGTACCGGCCGGTGCCAACAAGCCAAACCATTCCACGCCAGTGAGCTGCGGGAAACCCGCCTCCGCAGCCGTTTGCACGTTGGGCAAAAGAGTTGATCGCTTCGGTGCCGTGGTCACCAACACGCGCATTTTTCCGCCTAAATGCGGTTGAACCGCATTCGATAGCGCTGTCACGAAGGAGGCGATGCGCCCGCCATACAAGTCGTTGAGTATGTCAGGGGCACCTTTGTAGGGCACATGCAGCATCTCAATGCCAGCGGCACTCGCAATCTGCGCCCCCAGAAAATGGGGGGCCGAGCCAGCGCCGGGCGACGCATAGGAGGCATCTTTGGGGTTGGCTTTGCACCACGCGATGAATTCGCCAAGCGTATTCACGGGCACATGCATACCTACCGCGAGCGCATTGGCTGAAAGACAAACTGGACTGACGGGCACAAAGTCTTTGAGCGTGTCGTAGCCGAGTTTGCTGAACACATGCGGGTAAAGCGTCATGATGGATGAGGGCGTGAACAGCAAGGTGTTGCCATCGGCGGGCGCTGCTTTGACAGCAGCAACGCCAATGCGGCCCCCCGCGCCTGGCTTGGCTTCGACAATGACGGCTCGCCCGCCCAGATGTGGCTTCAGGGCCTCACCCAGCTCGCGGGCAATGACATCCACAATGCCACCAGCAGGAAACCCCACCACGATGCGCAGTGCCTCAGATTGAGCGAAGGCAGGTGCGCCTAAACCAGCGGCTACACCATAAACAGAAAAAGAACGGCGGTTTAACACGGCAATCTCCTTTGTTGAAAAGTCAAGCTGGGCCTACCGGCTCAGGCAGTGGGGTGCGGATATCGTCTGGACGGCTCATGAGCCGCTGCATCAACTCTTCACGCAAGCCGCGATGCTTCGGATCGTCAAACAGGTTGACGCACTCGTGGGGGTCGTTGCTCAGGTCATACATTTCACCGACGCCACTGGTCAATTCAACAGTGAGCTTGGCGCTGCGGGTGCGCACAGTGCGCAAGTCCAAGGCCACGCCACAACGCGAGGGACCCAGACGCCATTCGTTGTAAGCGTGATCGCGTTCTGAATGGCCATCGCCGGTGAGCAGTGGGCGCAGGCTCCGGCTGTGCACGGCAGAGGGAACAGGTGTGGCTGCATAGTCGCCAAAGGTTGCTGCCAGGTCGAGCGTGGAGACGGGCTGATGGTTCTGTTGATCGGCAGCGATACCGGGGCCGCGCATGATCAAGCCGACGCGCAGCAAGCCTTCGTAATGCATCGGGCCCTTGAGCATGAGGCCGTGATCGCCCAAAAACTCACCGTGATCAGAAGTGAACACAACGAGCGTGTTCTCAGCCAAGCCAGCATCGTCCAGCGCTGACAAGATACGCCCCACTTGGTGGTCCACCAAAGAAATCATGCCGTAGTAATTGGCAATGATTTCTCGCAACTGCGCATCGCTTTGCGCTGGCATGCGCGAGTATTCCTCACGCACTTTTCGGCTTTCCGGTGTGCCACCCGGGGTGTTTTCCAGGGCGGCTCTGTGCCACCACGGGCGTTTGTCCAAATCTCGGGTTCGATGCGCTGGCAAATCCACCTCTTCTGGGCGATGCATCCAACACCAGGGCGCAGGTGCGTCAAAAGGATGATGCGGGTCTGCCATCGACACCCACGCGCAAAACGGCTGTGCTGTTGCTTGGGCATCGGCGGCTGTTCGCTGACGCCGCCCTTGTTCAGCGATGAAATCGACCGTGCGATCCCCCACCCAAGTGCTGTTGTGCCAAGCCGTGGGCAAGGCGCTGTTGTGCGTTTGCGCGGCTTGCGTTTGCGAGTCAAGGCTCTGGCTGTAAAGGGCGTTTTTCATGGCGCCCAAGCCGTCACGGTGGTACCAGCGCTCGTAATGCAAGCCGCCGGGGCTGGCCTCGGGCAGCCAATAGTTGTGCCCCAACTGCATCAGCTCGACCTGTTCAAAGCCCATGTAGGGGCCGCTCCAATCGTCTGCGAACAAATGCGAACTGGGAATGTTCTCGCAGCGGCCGGTGGGACGGTTGGCGTAGGAATGGTTGCTCGAGAAATGTGCCTTGCCGATGAATCGCGTGTCGTAGCCCGCTTTACTCAGCGATCCCGCAAAGCCTCCCGCCGCGATGGACTCGTCCAGGTCGATGCCGTTGTCATGAACCCCACTGGTCAGCGGCAGCATGCCGGTCAAGATGGCGCTCCTTGAGGGCATGCACACCACATTGGGCGTGATGCAATGGGTGAATCGCGTGCCTTGCCGGGCCAGCAAATCAAGATGCGGTGTACGTACCTTGCGCCCTTCGAATCCATAGCAATCAGCGCGGTGCTGATCGCTCATGATCAGCAAAATGTTAGGTCGTTTCAAATCGTTTTACCAAGGTTTGCGAATGGATGTGCATCAGTTGTCAGCGGTGTATCCCGTGGCTTTGATGACCGGTCCCCAGCGTTCAAAATCTTCTTTGAGTAGGCGAGCCAAATCAGCCGAAGACCTGACGTCAGAATCAAACTCCAGCTTTTCAATGGCAGCGACCAAGCGCGGGCTGCGCGCTGCTGCTGTAATCGCGGCTTCCAGTTCGCGTTGGATCGCTTTAGGTGTTTTGCTCGACGCAAAAAACGCAAACACCTCGTTCAGCTGCAATTCGGGGAAGCCCTGCTCTTTGAAAGTGAGCACACCCGGCAGGCCCGGCAGGGCCTTGTCGCCGCTGAAGCCAAGAATGCGAAGTTTGCCGGACTTGTGATGCGTCACCAGGTTGGGCAGCGTCGTGGCGAGAGATGGAATCGTTCCGCCCAACAGATCCGTCATCGCCGCTGCACCGCCGCGATAGGGCACATGCTGAAAATCGATGCCGGCCTTGCGTCCAAACATCACGCCCATGAAGTGCATGGCCGTGCCAGCGCCTGGCGTGCCGTAGCTGGCTTTGCCAGGGTTGGCCTTGGCCCAATCCACAAACTCCTTGAGTGTTTTGGCAGGCGTACCTGGTCCTACCCCCAAAGCAAACTGAAAAGAGCAAACACCTGCCAGTGGTGCGAGATCACCCATCGCATAACGCAGCTTCGGATAGACGTGCGGGAATATCGTCGCATTGCCCCCGGGCATCAACACAACCGTGCTGCCGTCGGCGGTTGCGGCCAGCATGGCCTCGGTGGCCAGTTGCCCGGCGGCGCCCGTGCGGTTTTCGACGATCGTGTTGTAGCCTGCAACGCGAAGCTCCTCACCAATTTGGCGAGCCACCACATCCACCGCGCCCCCGGCAGGGTAGCCCACCAGGATTTTCAAAGGTTTGCCTTGCGCGAAGGCCAGGCTGGGCGAGAGACCTGCAAAAGCACCGGTTCCTATGTAGGTCAGGCAGTGGCGACGATTCAACATGGTGATCCTTTCAAGGAATCTGCAATCAGCATTGGAAATGGGCACATTCGCTGTCAGGCCCCTATACGAACGAGCCGATCATGTGCCGGGCTTGAGCTTGCTTCAGTATCTTCGGTAACAATAAAGGGATGACCCCTAGTCACCTGAACGCCAGCGATCGCTTCGCGGCAGAACTTTTGCAAAGCCGTCAATTGAGCCGCAAGTTTGCGAACGCCCTGGCGCAACCGCTGGCCTTCAAGAGCAGGCCGCTGCACCGATTTGCTGCGGGGGTGAGCTTGTGCAAAGCGGGGGATCGTGTGACGCAACTGCCTTTCGTCATGAGCGGTCGCCTCGATGCCGTGGTGCATGTGCCGGGCGTCCAAGGCGGGCAAATCGTTCCCATCTCGTTTCGCGCGGGTGAAATGGCTTTTTTGTCTTATTTGTTCAACCAGCTGCCCAGTGGCAGCGACTTGGTGGTAGCAGAGCCCAGCACCATTCAATGGCTGCCGCTGCAAGACATCGAGACTTGCCTGCTCAATGACCAAGGCTTGCTGCTGATGCTGGTGCGTTTTCTCGGGCAGCGCCTGCGGGAGGTGCAGGCCCGTGAGCGCAGTTGGGCGGCGAGAGGCTTGCAGCACCGGCTTTGTGCAGGTTTGGCACGCATGGCGGCTGATTTGCCGAACCGCTCCGACGGGCGTACTGTCGTTGTCGCTACCCATGAGCAGATCGCGGCCAGCTGTGGCATCAGCCGACCGAAGGCCTCCATTGCCCTGAAGGCGCTGGAAGGCGACGGCGTTTTGAAATTGGGTCGCGGCTGGATCGAGGTGTTGAATTTGCGAGGCTTGATCGACAGGGCCGGTTAGCAGGCGCGAGAGCTTGCAAGGGTTATGGACCCCGGGTCTTCGCCCGGGGTGACAGGCAGGGATTTCGCCCGGGGTGACAGACAAAGGTTTCGCCCGTGTAGTGAATCAAGGTCACTTGGCCTTAGGATGCGCATGATGGTTCAAATCAATTCGGCCAAGTTCACAGGAGATGCCCATGACAACACAAGGTTTTGTGGTGACGCACGCCAAAGATGCGCAGTTCGAGCGCGGTCTGCGCTCGTTTTTTGAGTACCGTGATTTGGGGTTCAAGCAGGCCACGCAAGGGCGTGTCACGGCCAGTGTGATCCGCGCCGCTGGGGGGCATGAATTTTCCAGCCAGCCGCATTTGCATGTCACCGAGTTTCAGCTGGTCTATGTGCTCAAAGGCTGGATCGAGTTTGAATACGAGGGGCAGGGCGCGGTACGGCTGGAAGCGGGTTCGTGTGTGCACCAGCCGCCAGGCATCCGCCATCGCGAACTGGGGCACAGCGAAGATCTGGAATTGCTCGAAGTGGTGCTGCCCGCAGACTTCAAGACCGAGACGGTCGACAGCGTCAACCCCTGAAGGCCAGGCGGATCGGCGTCACATCAGGGTTCTGGCTGGCTCAGGGCTTGAAAAAGAAGTCACCCAGAGATTGGTCGTACAAGGCCGGTGTTTGCTCGTGTCCAACAGAACGTGCCAATCGCGCAACTTCGGTGCGGACGGTGCGCAACACGCGATCAACAGACACTCCGGGTTTTTCCATTTCGCGAAGAAAAAGCCGCGTAAACAAGCCATTGGGTTCTTTGTCATCGGCACCCAACTTGTCTAGGGCTTGTTGCCCTGTGCCGGCAGAAAAGATGACCATCTGTCCGGTTGCGGCCGTTGTGGGGG
>JBIKQY010000094.1:0-8208 GCA_044349465.1 Limnohabitans sp.
CGTTGTCTGTTCAACGGGCCTTTTTCTTTTTTGCTGGACTGTTTTTGCCATGACTTCTGCGCTTCACACCTCGGCCTTGACTTCCTTGCCCTTGCTGGCGCGTGGGAAGGTCCGCGACAACTACGCCGTGGGCGAAGACCGCATCTTGATGGTGGCGTCGGACCGCATCAGCGCTTTCGATGTGATCATGGGCGAGCCGATTCCGGGCAAAGGCGTGCTGCTGACGCAAATGGCCTTGTTTTGGTTCGACCAACTCGGCCCCAAGGGCCTGAACATCTGCCCGATTCACCTGACGGGCGATGCGCCCGAGAGCGTGGTGAGCGCCGAAGAAGTGCCACAGGTCACGGGTCGCTCCATGTTGGTCAAGCGTCTCAAACCCATCCCGGTCGAGGCGGTGGTGCGCGGCTATCTGGCAGGCAGTGGCTGGAAGGAGTACCAGGACAACCAGGCCGTGTGTGGCGTGAAGCTGCCCGCTGGCCTGAAGAATGCCAGCCAACTGCCCGAGCCCATTTACACGCCCGCAGCCAAAGCCGCCGTGGGCGAGCACGACGAAAACATCACCTTCGAGCAGACCGTGGCCATGATCGGTGCCGATTTGGCCACCCGCATCCGCGACATCAGTATCCAGCTCTACAAAGCAGCGCGCGACATCGCAGCTGCCAAAGGCATCATCATTGCCGACACCAAGTTCGAGTTTGGCCTGGACGCCGACGGCACTTTGGTGTTGATGGACGAGGTGCTGACGCCCGACTCATCGCGTTATTGGCCCACAGATTCTTATGAACAGAGTTATGTGGAAGGTGCCAACCCACCGAGCTACGACAAACAGTTTTTGCGCGACTGGCTGGAGACTGCCCAGATCAATGGCAAGCCTTGGGACAAGACTCCACCCGCACCGCGCTTGCCGCGAGAGGTGATCGAGAACACAGCCGCCAAATACGAAGAGGCCATGAAGAAGTTGATGGCTTGAACCCCAAGACATTTTGGGCACAAAAAAGGCGCTGCATGGCAGCGCCTTTGACTTGGGGCTTGGGGAAATCAGCTGGTGAACGCCAGCAGTGTCATGGCATCGAGCAGCATGGTGGTACTGGCCACCAGCAAGCTGGCCCAAGCGAGTGTTTGGCCGCGGGGGTGCAGGGATGCGCCCCAAAATACCACCAAGCAAACCAGTTCCAGACTGCCGCGCATCCACAGGTAGCGGCTGCTGTCCACCAAATTGGCGGCATCGGGGCTCATGAGCACGGCATACAGGAAAATGCCTTTGACCAGCCAGAGTGCGGCACCCCAATGCAGGGATGGCAGTTGTGCCATCAGCTTGCGGGTGGGTGTGTTCGAGCGCACAGGGGCACCGCCGAGCAGGCATTGCAGCTCTTCAGGGGTGATCAGGGGCTCGGCGCGTGACATGGTTCAAAATGAATGCGAAAGTGATGTTTCAATTCTAGGCGGCATTTATCCGGAAAATCGTTGGCAGCGCCCGTCTGCCCGGCCAAAACCGGTAAATGTCTGTAACGACAAGTATTACATTGGGCGTTTTGACCGCCAGAACGAGAGGATCGAATGACGCTTTTTCACCCCGCAACCGCATTGATGGTGCAGTACGCCCATTACCACCGTGATCGCCGCAACATCGCTACCCATCTGCTGGGTATTCCGCTGATTTTTCTGTCCATCGGCGTCTTGATGCTGGGCCCGACCTGGTCTGTGGCGGGTCAGACCCTGACGCTGGCCTGGGCCATGTGGGCACTCACCAGCCTGTGGTACCTGAGCCGGGGCGCTGTGTTGCTGGGCGTGGCCACATCGGTCGTCAATGGCGTGTTGATCGCGCTCGCCCATGAGGTGCCACCCCTGGCGCAAGCCCTGGGGTTGGCGGTTTGGCAGGCGGGCTTGGGCCTGTTCTTCATCGGTTGGGTTTTGCAGTTCATTGGCCACTATTTCGAGGGCCGCAAACCGGCTTTTGTGGACGACCTGGTGGGCTTGCTGGTGGGGCCCATGTTTGTGGTGGGCGAGGTGCTCATGTCGGCTGGGCTGCTCCAGCGCATGCGCATGGACATCGAGCGCCAGGCTGGGGTCACGCGCTGAGATGCTTGACGGCGCAGCCGTGAAAAAGCCCGGTCAGCCTGCATGGCTGCAGCGGGGCTAGGCTTTGGGTTTTGGCTCAGCTGTGCTCAGTTGAGCATCATGCTCAGCTTGCGACGGTAGCTGGAAATCATGGCCAGCAGCGGGTCTTCTTGCATGGCGGCTTTGCCCATCAGCTCGATGCCGCCTGCGGATTTGCCGGTGGCGTCTTGCGTTTTGGGTTTGGGCGGGGTCATCAGCTCCAGCAGGGCGACAAAGGTTTTGCGTGGGGCTTCGTCGTCCCACTTTTTGTCGCGCATGATGATTTCCAGCAACTCGTCCATGGCCGCTTCCCACTGGCCCACGGCGATCAGCAGGCGACTCTTGGCAAAGCGGGTTTCAAAGTCGCGCTTGTTCTGGCCAATCAATTCGTCAAATTTCGCCAGTTCCCATTGGCCGCGTGGGTCGTTGGTCACGAATTCCAGTGCGTTGAGCCACTGGGTTTGCGCCTCAAAGCGCAGCGGCACCGGGATGCGGCTCATGGTGGGGGCCAGCAAGGCGGCGGCTTCTGCCAACTCGCCCAGGCCAATCAGCAGCTTGACCAGGTCAAAACGGGCGTCGTCGTTGCCCGGGTTGGTGGCCAGGGCTTGCTCAAGAGCGGCACGGGCGCTCTCGGCGTCAGCAGCTTCTGGCTGAGGCTGGGCTTCTTGGGCATCAGCCTGGGGGGGCAGCGCGCCTTCGGCCGGCAGGTGTTTGTCCAGGAATTGCTTGACTTGTCCCTCGGGCAAGGCACCCATGAAACCATCAACCGGTTGGCCGTTCATCAGCAGCACGCAGGTCGGAATGCTTTTGATGCCAAAGGCCTGGGCCAGTTGCTGCTCTTCGTCGGAATTGATCTTGACCAGCTTGAAGCGGCCAGCGTAAGCGGTCTCGACCCGCTCCAGGATCGGACCCAGTGATTTGCAGGGACCGCACCAAGGGGCCCAAAAATCCACCAGCACGGGCGTGGTCATGGAGGCTTCGATGACCTCGGCTTCAAAGTTTTGTATCGTGACGTCCATCATGGCGGGCAGTGTTCCGGGTTGTGTTTCGGCTCCGAGCGAAGCGAAACCTTAAAATTCAAGATTGATCACGAAAAGCACCCAATGACTCAAGCGCTCATCGGCGTCGTTATGGGTTCCAGCTCCGACTGGGACACCATGCAGCACGCAGTCCAGATTCTCCAACAGTTTGGCATCCCTCACGACGCCCGCGTGGTTTCGGCCCACAGAATGCCGGACGATATGTTTGCTTATGCACAGAGTGCAGCCGAGCGGGGCCTGCAGGCCATCATCGCAGGCGCTGGCGGCGCGGCCCATTTGCCCGGCATGATCGCGGCCAAAACCGTGGTGCCGGTGCTGGGTGTGCCGGTGCAGACCAAGGCCCTGTCGGGGGTGGATTCGCTGCACAGCATTGTGCAAATGCCCAAGGGCGTGCCTGTGGCCACCTTTGCGATTGGGGCGGCTGGTGCGGCCAATGCGGCTTTGTTTGCAGTGGCCATGCTGGCCAACAACGACCCGGCCCTGCGCCAAAAGCTTGAAGCTTTCCGCGCCGAACAAACTGCCATGGCCCGCGCCATGACGCTTCCTCCCGTTTCACCAGCAGGTGCCGCATGAGCCGCGCCATTTTGCCGGGCGCCATGGTCAATGGTCAGATGGCCACTTTGGGCGTGATGGGGGGTGGCCAGTTGGGCCGCATGTTCGTGCACGCGGCTCAGGCCATGGGCTACTTCACCGCCGTGCTCGACCCCGATGCCGCCAGCCCCGCGGGTTTGGTCAGCCACCACCATATCCAGACCGATTATTTGGACGAGCAGGGCCTGGCGCAGCTGATGCAGCGCTGCGCGGCCATCACCACTGAATTTGAAAACGTGCCCGCACCGGCCTTGGTGACCTTGGGCGCACACCGCCCGGTGGCCCCGGCGTCCGAGTCGGTGGCGATTGCGCAAGACCGCGCCGCCGAAAAAGCCCACTTTGTTCGCTGCGGCGTGCCGGTGGCCCCGCATGCGGTGATCGAAACCCCCGCACAACTGGCTGCGGTGGGCGAGGATTTGCTGCCCGGTATTTTGAAGACCACCCGCATGGGTTACGACGGCAAGGGCCAGATCCGCGTCAAAACCCGCGAAGAGTTGGTGGCCGCTTGGACAGAGTTGAAAAACGTGCCCTGCGTGCTCGAAAAAATGCTGCCGCTGCAGGCCGAATGCTCGGTCATCGTGGCCCGTGGGGCCGATGGGCAGATGGTGAATTTCCCGGTGCAACTGAATCTGCACCGCGACGGCATTTTGGCCGTGACAAGCGTTTACGAAGGTGCCGTGCCTGCCGATGTGGCGGCGCAGGCCGTGGCCGCCACCCGCGCCATTGCCGAGGGCCTTCACTACGTGGGCGTGCTGTGTGTGGAATTTTTCCTGCTCGAAGGCGGCCAGCTGGTGGTGAATGAAATGGCACCGCGCCCGCACAACAGCGGCCACTACACCATGAACGCCTGCGACCAGTCGCAGTTTGAGCTGCAGGTGCGCACGTTGGCGGGCTTGCCGCTGACGCAGCCGCGCCAGCATTCGAGCGCCATCATGCTCAACCTGCTGGGTGATCTGTGGCCCGAAGTCACGCCTACAGGCAAAGGCCCAAGCACCCCCGCCTGGGCCCAGGTGCTGGCGCTGCCGGGCACGCATTTGCACCTATACGGCAAGTTGTCGGCCCGCCCCGGTCGCAAGATGGGGCACCTGAACATCACGGGTGCCACGCCCGAGGCCGTGCGCGCCACCGCCTTGCAAGCGGCGGCCTTGCTCGGCATCGACGCGTTTTAAAGACCACCATGATCTTGAGTGCCTCCCATGCTGCCATCGTGCAGGCTGCACAAGCTTTGCATGACGGTCATTTGGTCGGCCTGCCCACCGAGACGGTGTACGGCTTGGCAGGCAATGCGACCGACGACGCGGCGGTCGCGAAAATCTTTGCAGCCAAGGGCCGCCCGTCAGACCACCCGCTGATCGTGCATGTGGCCAGCGTGGCGCAGGTGCCGCTGTTTGCCGCGCATGTACCCGAGTTTGCGCAAAAGCTCATGCAGGCGTTCTGGCCTGGCCCGCTCACCTTGATCTTGCCGCGCAAAAGCGGCGTGGCGGCGGCATCGGCCGGGGGGCAAGACTCGATTGGTCTGCGTTGCCCTTCGCACCCGGTGGCGCAAGCTTTGTTGCTGGCTTGTTTGCCGCTGGGCGTGCTGGGCGTGTCAGCCCCCAGCGCCAACCGATTTGGCCGCGTCAGCCCCACCAGCGCCGCGCATGTGCAGTCCGAGCTGGGCCCTGACTTGTTGATTCTGGACGGCGGTGACTGCGAGGTGGGCATCGAGTCCACCATCATCGACTGCACGCGAGGCGAGCCGGTGCTGCTGCGCCCAGGGCAGATCACACGGGCGCAGATCGAGGCCGCGTGTGGCCGAGCGGTTCGAGGCAAAGACGCTCCACAGGATGTGAGTGGCCAGGCCGCGCCGCGTGCCTCAGGCACGCTCGAATCGCACTACGCGCCACGCGCCAAGGTGCGCCTGATGTCCGCGCAAGACATCACCGTCAAACTGCAGGCCTTGGGGCCGCACGCCAACAACCTGGGGTTGTGGTCAAACGAACGACCGACGAGCGATCAGGGCATGGGTTCCGGCATTTTGTGGCGGAAGCAAGCCATCACGGCCGAACAAGCCGCGCACGACTTGTTTGGTGTCTTGCGTGATTTGGACGCCCGGGGCGTGATCCAAATTTGGGTGCAACAGCCGCCCGACACGCCCGAGTGGGAGGGCGTGCGGGACCGGCTGCAGCGGGCGGCGGCTTAACGCCAGCCCGCCTGATCCAGGCTGCGTGTCACCGACTGCGCCAGCAAGGTGTGGGCAAATGGGGTGGGGTGGAAACCGTCCGAGAACAGATACTTGGACCACCAGTTCGCTGTTTTGCCTGGCAAAGCGTCCAAAGCAGCTGAAGTGCAAAGAGGGAAGTTATAAGAAGGCAGGCCTGAACTGTCGGTGCCGGTGACTTGGCAGACCGCGTCTGTGGCATTGCTCAGCCCAAAGCTGGCGGGTTTGGCCACTTGCTGAGTGAATTCACCAAAAAAGTCCACCACCACGATGCGCTTGTCGTTGGCAGTACGTGTTTTGAGCTGTTGGTTGAAGGCCCCAATCCATTGCTGGATCGCCCCTTGGAGCTGGGCGCTTGCAGCGGGACCAGCCTGGGCACTGACCCCTTTTAAGACCGCTGAGAAACGCGGTGTCAGGCTCACATCGGGCATGTTCAACACCGCCACGCGGTCTGCGCCTTTGTCCAAAGCCTGTGCCTTGATGTCGGCATAAAACGTGTCCGCCAGTTTTTGCATGTAAGCGCCCGCTGCCAATGCAGCACCGTTGGGCTGTGGCAAGAGGCTGGCAATGACAGACGGTTCGAGTTGCTGAGCTAGGAAAGCCTGGTAGTTGGCCACACCCTGAGCGCCTGCAGCTGCGCCCAAATAAGCACCAATCAAGTCTGCCGCATCGTTGCCGCCGCCATCGATCAACAGCAAATCGTTGGGGGTGTAGTTGCCCTGCTGAGCGCGTGTTTTGAGCTGGGTTCCCACGGTCAAGGGGCTGGCCGTGCCGCCGTCTGCAGCACTGACGACGATCCGTCCGCCGCCGATAGCGAAGTTGGTGCACGCTGGAGACAGAGTGGGCAATGCGCTGCCACTGCTCAGCCGGTAAAAACTGCACTGTGCAGCACCATCCACACCGACATTGCTAGCAACGATCTGAGTCCAGATGGGAAACCCTTTGGACGAACTTGCATCTTGCACAGTGAATTTAAGACCAAAAGTGCCCACGTCGGCCAAGCTGTCACCCATCACATAAACCTTGGTGATGGGGGTGGGGCCGGAGCTGCCGCCGCAGGCCACCAAGCCTGCCAAAACCACTGCGCTCATGGCGCCCATCCAGACCCGACGTGTATTGATTTGCATGTTTATTCCTTGTTTGAAAAAGAACGGACGTTCTTTTATTTGACTGTAAAGCCCCTGTTATGGAGCGGCCATGGGGGAATACACCAACGCCATGCAAGAGGCTAATCCGCCTCAGCGGTACCGCAGCTTCATCACCAAAATCATCAGCGCCAGGCTGGTGGTGATGACGTTGGCGATGATGATGGGCCAAGCCACCATCAATATTCCATAGACCAGCCACAGCGCCACCCCTGCGGTGAACAGGCTGTACATGCCCAGCGAGATCCCGCTCACGTCGCGGGTGCGAAAAGTTTGCCAAGCCTGTGGAATGAAGCTGGCGGTGGTGAGAAAGGCGGCTACAGAGCCGACCCAATCGATCAAATTCATGCTCGAAGTCCTTCGGAGTGGTTTGCTTTTGGGGCCTCAGCGCGTTGAGCCGCTTTGTGCTGCGTTGCGTTCAAGGCTTGCGCGGGTTCGGCGGCTGGCCATGGTCGAATCCATGTCGCGCACCGTCCATTCCAGCAACTGGTCGAGTACGGCTCGCGCCTGGTGGGCGTTGGGGTGGTGCAGCACCGCGACCAGGGTGTAGCGCTGGCCGCTTTGGCCCTGCACATAACCGGCCACCGAGGCCACATCGCGCAGCGAGCCGGTTTTGAGCCAGGCGTTGCCAATCACGGGCGACTGCGGGCTGCGGTCTTTCAGGCGGGCGGCAGTGCCGTCGACCCCAGCAATGGCCAGCGAGTCGACAAAGTGCCGGGCGTGCGGGCTGGCGTGTGCGGCTTGCAGCAAGGCCGTCAGGGCTTGTGCCGTGCTGCGCTCGCTGCGCGACAGGCCCGAACCGTTGTCCAGCACGGGTTCTTCATGCCCGGTAAAGCCTTGACGCCACCATTGCGACAGGCGCAAGCGCGAGGCCTCGAAACGCCCAGGTGAGCCTAACTCGCTCGACAGCGTCAGGTAAAGCTGCTGCGCCATCACGTTGTTCGAGAATTTGTTGATGTCTTGGATGATCTCGGACAAGGGCAAGGAGGGCGCATCCAGCAGCAGCTTGGCCGATGCCGGCCGAGCGCCGTAGCGGACTTGTCCTGTGAGTTGCCCGCCCGCTGCTTGCCACAGGGCTTGCATGACACGGGGGGCATAGGCTTCGGGCTCAGGGTAGGCCACGGGCCATTCACGC
>JBIKQY010000088.1:0-8509 GCA_044349465.1 Limnohabitans sp.
ACCCAGAGCGCGTGAAACATGCGGTGGTGGTGGCCAGCGCCCCTAACCTGAACGCCGAAAACATCGCTTTCAACGAGGTGGCGCGTCGCGCCATCGTGACCGATCCGGACTTCCATGACGGCCACTTTTACGCGCAAGGCGTGGTGCCCAAACGCGGCCTGCGCATCGCCCGCATGATCGGTCACATCACGTATTTGAGCGATGACGTGATGAACGAAAAGTTTGGCCGCGAGCTGCGCGAGGCCGTCACGCACAACGCCACCGGCTACAAATACTCCACGCAAGAAGTCGAGTTTCAGATCGAAAGCTACCTGCGCTACCAGGGCGACAAATTCAGCGAGTACTTTGACGCGAACACCTATTTGCTGATCACCCGCGCGCTCGATTACTTTGACCCGGCACGCGCTTATGGCGGCGACCTGTCCAAAGCGCTGGCCCGCGCCAGTTGCCAATTTTTGCTGGTGAGCTTCAGCACCGACTGGCGCTTCTCACCCGCCCGCAGCCGCGAGATGGTCAAAGCCTTGCTCGACAACCGCCGCGACGTGAGCTACGCCGAGATCGACGCACCGCACGGGCACGACGCCTTCTTGTTGGACGATGCGCGCTACCTGAACGTGGTGCGCTCTTACTTTGACAACATGGCGAAGACTTTGAACGAAGGAGGTGCGGCATGAGCGACCCTTTGATCATGCAAGCCATTGCCCGCCTCGTGCCTCAAGGCGCCCGCGTGCTGGATTTGGGCTGTGGCGATGGGGCCTTGCTGGCCTACCTGCAGCAACACAAGGGCTGTACCGGCTACGGCGTGGAGCTGGACGACGCCAATGTGCACGCCTGTGTGCAACGCGGTGTGAACGTGATCCAGCTGAACCTGGACGAAGGCCTGAGCCTGTTTGCAGACCAATCGTTTGACGTGGTGCTGCAGATTGACACGCTGCAACACCTGCGTAACGCCGAGACCATGCTGCGCGAGACGGTGCGTGTGGGCCGTGTGGGTATCGTGGCCTTCCCCAATTTTGCGCACTGGTTCAACCGCTTGAGCGTGTTGCAAGGCCGCATGCCGGTGACCAAGCGTCTGCCCTACCAGTGGTACGACACGCCCAATATCCGCGTGGGCACTTACGCTGACTTTGGCGACTTGGCGCGCAAAAACCAGTTGCATGTCCTCGACGCCTTTGGCCTGCAGCAGGGACAGGAAGTGCGCATCCTGCCCAACTTGATGGCGGGCACGGCGGTTTACAAATTGCAGCGCAGCTGACATGCCCGCCGCATCGGCCACGCCGGGCACCCCCGCCCACGGCCCCTGGCTGATCGCCAACCTGCTGGCACAAATCGCCTTTGGTCTGCTGGCCATGACGCTGTGCCTGCCCTCCATGCAAGAGTGGGGCGCGATTTTTGACACCCGCCAAGCCGATGTGCAGCTGACCTTCAGCGGTTACGTGGTGGCCTACGGCGCCTTGCAGCTGGTGTACGGCCCGCTGTCCGACCGACACGGGCGCAAACCCATCTTGATGCTGGGCCTGGTGGTCGGGGGGTTGGCCTCGGTCATGGCCGCGCTGGCCACCGACATCGCCACACTCACCGCTGCCCGTGTGCTGCAAGGCGCAGGCAGCGCCGCCAGCATGGTGGTCAGCCGCTCCATGGTGCAAGACCTGTTCACCGGGCCGCAGCGCACGCGGGTCATGGCCTACATCGGCATGGCGTTGGGCATGTGCCCGCCGCTGGCCACCCTGATCGGCGGGCAGATCCATGTGCGCTATGGCTGGCAAACCAACTTTGTGCTGCTGGCCGTTCTGGCTGCGGTGCTGCTGCTGGCCGCCTGGTGGGGTTTGCCGCGTGTGGCCAAACCTGCACCGGCCCCGGGCCACTGGCTGCGCGCCATGCTCAGTGCTTATGCCCGCTTGCTGCGCGAGCCGCGCTTTTTGCTGTACGTCGCCATTCTGGCGGCGACCACCGCCACGTTTTACGCTTTTCTCGCGGGTGCGCCCATTGTGCTCAAAGGTTATGGCATCGGCCCCGACGGCATTGGCTGGTTCATCATGGCCGTGCCCGTGTCCTACATCTTGGGCAATTTCATGACCTCGCGTCTCATCGCGAAAGCGGGCGAATCGCGTGTCATGGCCTGGGGCCAGGCGCTGACGCTGGGCGGGCTGGTGGTGATGCTGGCGCTGGGCTTGGGTGGCGTGCAGACCGCGCTGGCCGTGGCCCTGCCCTTGTTGCTTTTGGGTTTGGGTCATGGTCTGCTGAATCCGCCTGCGCTGGCGGGCACGGTGGGCGTGGTGCCCGCATTGGCCGGCTCGGCCGCAGCGGTGGCGGGCTTGATGCAGCAACTCACCGGAGCCACGGGCGGCTATCTGGTGGGGCTGGTGCCGCACGAAGGTGCGGTGAACTTGGGTTGGATGATGCTGGGCTTTGCCCTGACGGGCGCTGTGGCGCAATTTTTCCTGCGCAGGCGCTGAGTTGCTGAAATGGCTGAACGCTGGTTTTTGAGCCTCAGTGGCTGTTGAAGGCTGGAAGCCGCCATTCAAGTGCTTTGGCTTGGGCGGCAGTTTGCGACCCATAGCGATCAGTTATACGATTGCCGTATAAACAGCCGATCAGCGATAGCGGTCTTTCAAGCTAGCCAGAACAATGAGATCAAAAACTTTGATTATGTTGCTCAACAAGCATCAGAGATGCTTCAGCTGCCACTTCGTAAATCCTGCAAAGCCTTTTCTGCCAGATCAATTCTGACTTTGCCGGACTGAACAAGAACTCTGGAGACATGATCAATCTCTTCTCCAATAGCGCCGGCCATCATCGCAATGTTTTGAGCATGCAACGCCATGTGGCCTTTTTGGATGCCGGTAGTTGCTAGAGCCTTGAGAGCGGAAAAATTTTGCGCCAAGCCGACTGCCGCAATCACACGGGCCAGTTGTTCAGCAGACTCAACCCCTAAAACCTTGAGTGCAATACGCGCAGTTGGATGCAATTTGGTCGCCCCACCAACCAAACCGACGGCCATTGGCAGTTCAAGGCTACCAGCAAGATCACCTTCGGCAGTGATCTCCCAACGGGTCAGGCTTGCGTAATGCCCTTTTCGAGCGGCATAGGCATGAGCACCCGCTTCTACTGCGCGGGTGTCGTTACCTGTTGCCAGAACAACTGCACTGATGCCATTCATGATGCCCTTGTTGTGGGTCGCGGCACGGTAAGGGTCGGCGTCTGCAAAGTGGTATGCCGAAATCATGTCATCACGAACAGACTCACCCCCAATGTCTTGTGTACGCCAGATGCAGCGAGCTCTTGCCAGACGACGGTCTGCCAAATTGGAGAGAATTCGCAAATTGGTTTGCCCGCCGGTCCACTCAGAGATACGCGGTGCAATTGCCTCGGCCATTGTGTTGACGGCATTGGCCCCCATGGCATCGCGGGTATCAACGATCAGATGGGTAATGACCATGGGGCCGCTTTGTGTTTTCAAGACGCGAACTTCAAGGTCTCGGAACCCCCCTCCTAAGTTCACAAGAATAGGGTCGCATTCATTGCACTGCTTTTCAATTTCAGGCTTGCGTTCGAGAATCTTGATGCGCGCATGCTCAGGGTCATTGACTCCAACTAACTGGATCTGGGCAATCATCAGAGTGCCTGACATGGATGTCACGAAACCACCGTTGTCGTAGCACTGGCGGGCTGCATTGCAGACCGCTGCCACCACGGAAGATTCTTCCGAAGCCATGGGAACTAGCCAGTCGAGCCCATCAATGCGCATGTTGGTGGCGATGCCTAGGGGGATATTCATTGTCCCCACGACGTTTTCGATCAGATGGTCTGCCATGTCTGATGGCAGATTTCCCGTGTTCAAGAGATGCGCCTGCTCATCTAGGCTGAGGTCAGCGAATTCGGCTAGCGCTTTTACACGCTGATCAACGGTCAGTTTGTGGAAACCGCCAATACGGCTGCTGCGAGTTATGTTCATTTTTTTAGGCTCTCCATTAACGTGAGGTCATTAGTCGAGGAAGAAATGTCACGAGATCTGGCCATGCCGCGCAGATCAGCAAACCTATGAACTGCAGGATAAAGAAGGGAATGATCCCCCTGTAAACCACGCCCATACCAATGTGCGGGGGCAAAGTGCCCTTGATATAAAACAGCGTGTACCCAAAAGGTGGGCTGATGTAGCCCATCTGGATGGTGATGGCATACAAAACCCCAAACCAAAGCTCATCAAAGCCCAACAAACGTACGATTGGCAAGAAAACTGGGACCGTCAGCAAAATGATCCCTAGCTCGTCAAGCACGGTGCCTAAGAAGATCAGGATGAGCATCATCGCGCCCAAAATTAACCAGCGGTCAACGTCAAGGCCCTTGATGAATTCGAGTAATGTGTCGGCACCACCAAGTCCCGTAAAAATAGCTACGTAGGCTTTGGCCCCCAAGGTGATCCATAAGATCATTGAAGTGGCTTTGAGCGTGTCCACGCCACACACCTTGAGCATGCCCATGTTGAGTCGCCTCTTGATCGCTGCGGGAATCATTGCGCCTGCAACCCCCACTGCAGCCGATTCGGTCGGAGTGGCAACTCCAAAGAAGATGGAACCCAGGATCATCAAAATCAGCATGGACGGATACACCAAGGTCTTGAGAGCGCGCAGTTTTTCAGACAATGGTGCGGCAACAAAACCTTCCTCTAATGGAACCCACTCAGGCCTTAGCCAGCCGATCACGACGATGTACAAGATGTAAAGACTCGCGAGAATGAGCCCTGGAACGATGCCGGCAATGAGCATCTGACCGATAGAAATCTGTGCTGTGACCGCGTAAACAATGGTCAACACCGATGGAGGAATAAGGATGCCCAGCGTTCCCGATGCGCATATTGTGCCGAGTGCCAATTCTGGTTTGTAGCCTCTTCTCAGCATCTCCGGTAGGGCCAAAATTCCCATGGCGGTCACAGCGGCACCTACCACTCCAGTCATAGCAGCCATGATGACACAAATGATGACTGTGCCAATGGCCAACCCACCCCTGATACGACCGAACCACAGGGCCATGGCTTTGTAGAGGTCTTCTATCACGCCGGAGCGCTGAAGAATGCAGGCCATCAGGATGAACAAGGGGATCGCCAGCAAAGCCTCCGACTTCATCGTGTCGAAGATCTGAAGGATCAACACGATGACCGCATTGGTCTCCCAAAGCGTGACGGTAAATAGCAATGACAGACCACCCAGCACAAAGGCGATTGGCAGTCCTGTCAACATGAAGAGGGTCAGCCCTCCAAACATCAACAACAGTATCTCGTTGGGACTCACAGCGCCGCTCCCTCTGCAACACCGTTATCAGCACCAGCATCAGAATGTTCGAACAAGACACGAACCCACTCGACCATGGCCTGCAGCATCATCAGCAGCAAGGCCAGCGGTACAGTTAGTTTGACTGGCCAGATCGGCGGATTCCAAGCAGAAAAACTGGTTTCCTTGTAATTCCAGGCGCTCCAAGCAGGGGGGATACTGAAGTAAAGCAAGATGGCACAAAACAAAAAAATCATGGGGTAATTGACCAGGTCCATCCTGCGTTTCCAAACCCCATTTAAACGTTGGCGTACCAGGTCCAGCGCCACATGCCCCTTGAGATGCAAAAGGTAAGGACCTCCCAGCAAAAAATAGGGCCCAAACAAAAGCACCGCCAGTTCCATGCCCCAAACCGTAGGCGAATTGAATACATAACGGGCAATGACCTCATAAAGCATGACGGGCACTACCACCGCCATCAGCCAAACGGTCACCATGAAAATCCATTGGTTGAGTCGGGTGACGGCGGATGTGGCGGTCAACAGTAAATTGGGCATAGCCAGGCCTCGGAAAATATAAAACTGGGCGAGCAGGCACCCGCCAAAGATGCCTGCTGTTCTGCTAAATCAGGTCATCAGACCCAACTCTTTCATGAAGGCGATCTGGCTATCCAAAATCTTGGTCGCCAGTGGATCGCCTTTAGTGGCCGTGCGCCAAGCTGCCATCGCTTTGGGTCGTGCAGCCAGCACGTCTGCCGGGTTAAAGCGAATGATCTCGCAACCCTTGGCTGCGTATTTCGCAAGCACTGTTGCGTCATTGACCAAGATGTTCTGACGCAATGCGGCGGAGACCTCTCGTGCAGCGACAGCCAGCGCAGCCTTGAACTCAGCTGGCAACTTATCGTGGGCCGCACGATTGGCCACATAGGAGGTGGCTGTGGTAGGTTGGTGAAAACCTGGCACCACCACATACTTGGCCACCTCTGCAAGTCCGGCCTCAAAGTTAGCAGTCAAGTCGCCCCGGTCGGCCATGTCGATCACGCCCTTGTCCAGGGCTGAATACACTTCGCCCGTTGGCAAAGGGGTCACCGAAACACCCAAGGCCCCCATAACTGCTGAAGCCAGGCCCACGAAGCGTCCCTTCTTGCCCGCCAAGTCAGAAATCTTGCGGATCGGCACCTTGGAGTGCAGGGGCTCTTGGCCATAAACCGTAGGGGCAATGTAGTACAGCCCTGCAGGTGCATAAGCCTGCCGCACCAGGTCAAGGCCGCCTTTTTCATAAAACCAGGCCTCGTAGTCGTCGCTTTCTGAAAATCCGAACGGGATCGTGCTTGTGAACGCAAAAGCAGGAATCTTGCCTGCCTCATACCCATCAAAGGTTTTCATCAATTCAAACGCGCCACCCCTGACTGCATCGAAGGCCTGCGCGGCGGGGACGATTTGTCCCGCAGCAAACAAGTTGATCTTGAAACGTCCACCTGTCAACTCTGCCACTCTCGCGACAAACCGCTCTTCGAATTTTTGAGGCGTGGTGCCGCCATCCCAAAGAGCCTGCATTCGCCACGTCACGCTGGCACCTTGAGCATGCACGGCCAAAGGCGCAGTCACAGCGGCTGCGGTTGCGCCCGCCAGGGCGGTCTTGAGAATGTTTCGACGCGCAATGGGAAGTTTTGACATGTTTTGTCTCCTGTTGGTCATGAGGTCGTGCACCGCGTAAACAAACCACGGCACTTGCATCTCGCCTAAAAGCTGAACCACAACTGCTAGAGCGATGATGAAAGTTTATGGACAAGCAATCGATTTATTGGATACAGTTTGGGAACACATTAAAAAACTGTTTCTATTGATTGATGGAAACAGTGACACCCCAATACCAGGCTGCCATGTCATCTATTACCTCCACAAAGACGAAGACCGACGAGTTGACACACCGCCTGATCACAGAAATAGAAAAGGGGTTGTACGCACCGGGCTCAAAGCTTCGATCGGTGCGTGATGCCGCCAAAAAGGAAGCCGTGGGCATTAACACTGTCCTTGAAGCCTACAACCGCCTTTCTGCCCGTGGATACGTCGAAGCTCGGCCTGGATCGGGTTTCTACATCCGTAGTGGCCAATCGACGTGGACTCAAGCTCCGGCACCGCATGTCTCCGCTGCCATTGATGTGGTGTCCTTGCTGCGTGAGCAATTGGAACAACACTACGAAGTTCGGGTAGGCGATGGCAGACCACCCGCATCTTGGATTGAGGACTCCGAAATTGGCAGGCAGTTGCGCCGGTCCCGTGCGGATGAACGCGATGATATGGGACATGGTTATGGCACTCCATGGGGCTATCAGCCCCTGCGAGAAACCATTGCACGGCTGTTGGCCGAGCGGGGCATACAAAGCGATAGTCGGCAAATTCTTCTGACCCAAGGGGCCAACCACGCGCTTGATCTGATCATTCGCCATCTTTTGAGCCCTGGCGAAAAGGTCTTAGTCGACTCTCCCGGCTATTACCCACTTTTCGGGAAACTCAAGCTGGCTAAGGTGGACATGCTGGGCGTCCCTCGGCTCGAGGACGGACCGGACCTTTCGGTCCTGCATGAGTTGCTCAAAACAGAACGTCCAAGGCTGTTTTTCACACAATCGTTGGCACACAACCCAACGGGCAACTCCATCAGTCTTTCCAAGGCGCACAAGTTGCTTCAGATGACGGCCGAGCATGGCTGCCTAGTTGTTGAGGACGATCCGTTTGCTGATCTGCACCCACCCACAGCGCCTCGCTTGGCCGCGCTCGATCAACTAGAGCGTGTAATCTATGTCAGCAGTTTTTCGAAAACACTTTCGGCTGGACTTCGTGTTGGTTATGTTGCTGGTGTAGCGCACCTGATTTCGGACCTTTGCGACCTGAAGATGCTAACCATGGTGAGCACTTCAGATTATGTCGAGCGAGTGGTCTTTCAGATGGTTTCTGCGGGGCATTACCGCCGACATGTTCAAAAACTCAAAAATCGCCTGCAAGAATTACACCCAGCGGCTGTAAAGTCTCTGCGCCGGGCTGGCGCAACGGTTCGTTCATCCGACCCGGGCGGCTATTACATCTGGCTGGAGTTGCCAAAAGATGTTGATGAGCTGGCATTAATTCAGAATGCGGCAGCAGCTGGAATTTTCCTCGCTCCTGGATCCGTTTTTTACCCAACACGCACGGCACATTTGCCAGCACTCAGGATCAATGTCGCCTATGCCAGCGATCCAAAGTTTT
>JBIKQY010000089.1:0-8433 GCA_044349465.1 Limnohabitans sp.
GTGTGCTGGTGGGTGTCGGGCGGTTTTCGGCCAACTTTTTGGTGCGCAAAATCTGTTACGCCTACGTCGAATTTTTCCGCAACGTGCCGGTCTACCTGCAGTTGCTCATCTGGTATCTGGTCTTCTCCGAGATGCTGCCCGACCTGGACCAGGCTTGGCAGGCAGGCCACTTCTTTTTGAGCAAAAACGGCATTTCCTTTCCTTGGCCTGTGTGGCAGTTGGGCCAGACCCTCGCCTTGGTCGGTGTTGCTCTAGGCCTGGTGTTTGCGTGGGTCTACCGACGCATGGCACGGGCGCATTTTGACCGGACCGGCCTGACCCGACCGATCTGGGCCGTGTCGCTGGCGGTCACGCTGGTGCTGGCTGTGCTCGGTTGGTTGCTGGGTGGTGCCCCCAACGAATGGGACTTGCCCAAAAAGGGTGACTTCCAGATCGAAGACGGCGGCGCATTCAGTCCTGAATTCATGGCCTTGCTGTGTGGCTTGGTGTTTTACACCGCGTCCTTTATTGCCGAAGTCGTGCGCTCGGGCATCGCCTCGGTGTCGCTGGGTCAGCACGAGGCGTCGGCCTCTTTGGGTCTGAGCAAGAGCCAGTCCATGCGTCTGGTGGTGTTGCCACAGGCCCTGCGCGTGATCATTCCGCCGCTGACCAGCCAGTACCTGAACCTGACCAAGAACTCGTCACTGGCTGTGGCCATTGGCTACCCCGAACTGGTCTCGATCGCCAACACCACGCTCAACCAAACGGGCCGCGCCATCGAAGCGCTGTCCATCGTGATGTTGGTGTACCTGACGCTCTCTCTTCTCACCTCGGCCCTCATGAACTGGTTCAACGCCAGTGCCGCCATCCAGGAGCGCTGACATGACCACTGTTTTCAAATCCACCGAAGCCCGGCCCATGCCCGGCCGCAGCACAGGCCCTGTGGCCTGGTTGCGCGGCAACCTGTTTTCCACCCCGAGCAACAGCCTGATGTCGCTGGCGCTGCTGGCCGTGTGCCTTTGGGCGCTGGTCGCTTCGCTCGACTGGGCCGTGTTGCAAGCTGTTTTCAGCAGCAACTTGCAAGCCTGCAACGACGTGCGCGGCGCAGGGGCCTGCTGGGGCGTGATCTCCGAAAAAGGCCGCTTGATCGTGATGGGCCGTTACCCTGAAGTCGAGCACTGGCGTCCGGTGATCGCCACCGCCCTCATGTTGGGTGTGGTCGTCATCAGCTGCATGCCCCGTTTCTGGAACAAGGCCTTGCCTTTGGTCTGGCTGGTCATGCTGACCGTGTATTTCGTGCTGATGAAGGGTGGCTTTTTTGGCCTGACCGAAGTTGACACCGACCAATGGGGCGGCTTGCCGCTCACGGTGATGCTCACGGTGATCTCCATGACGCTGGCCTTTCCGCTGGCCATCTTTGTGGCCTTGGGTCGGCGCTCCAACATGCCCGCCATCAAAACCCTGTGCACACTCTATGTGGAGCTGGTGCGCGGCGTGCCGCTGATCACCGTGTTGTTCATGGCCTCGTTCATGCTGCCTTTGTTCATGCCCGAAGGTGTCAAGATCGATGTGCTGGTGCGCGTGGTGGTGGGCATCACGCTGTTTTCCGGTGCCTACATGGCCGAGGTGATTCGTGGCGGCTTGCAGGCCTTGCCCAAGGGCCAGACCGAGGCGGCGGCCACACTGGGCCTGAGCTACTGGCAAACCCAGCGCATGATCGTCTTGCCCCAGGCTCTGGCCACCGTGGTGCCGTCCATCATGAACACCTTCATCGGCCTGTTCAAGGACACCTCGCTCGTGACCATCGTCTCGCTGTACGAGTTGACCGGGGCCTTGGGCCTGGCGCTCAACTCGGACGCCGACTGGCGTCCCTTCAAGATCGAAGCCTACCTCTTCATCACCTTCATTTATTTCGCGTTCTGCTTTGCCATGTCGCGCTACAGCCTGTGGATCGAAGAGCGCACGGCCGTGAGCAAAGTCCGCTGAACGAAAGACCTTTATGACCTCCAACGCTAACCCCCTCATCGAGTTCAAAGGCGTGAACAAATGGTATGCCAGCAATGGTTACCACGTGCTGCGCGATGTGAACCTGCAATTCGCCAAAGGCGAAAAAGTCGTCATCTGCGGCCCCTCGGGCTCGGGCAAATCCACCCTGATTCGCTGCATCAACGCCCTGGAGGAATACCAGGAAGGCACGCTCACGGTGGACGGCACCGTGCTCGGCGACGACCTCAAAGGCATCGACAAAGTTCGCCGCGAAGTCGGTATGGTGTTCCAGCAGTTCAACCTGTTTCCGCACCTGACGGTGCTGGAAAATCTGATCTTGTCACCCACCTGGGTGGCCAAGATGCCGCGCAAAGAAGCCATCGACAAAGCCATGGTGCAACTCGAGCGCGTGCGCATTGCTGAACACGCCAACAAGTACCCCCTGCAGTTGTCCGGCGGTCAGCAGCAGCGTGTGGCGATTGCACGTGCGCTGTGCCTGACGCCCAAAATCATGTTGTTCGATGAGCCCACCTCGGCGCTCGACCCCGAGATGATCAAGGAAGTGCTCGACGTGATGATCGAGCTGACCAGCCAGGGCATGACCATGCTGTGCGTGACGCACGAGATGGGCTTTGCCAAGGCGGTGGCTGACCGCGTGATCTTCATGGACCAAGGCCAGGTGGTCGAACAAGCGCCGCCGCAGCAATTCTTTGACTCGCCCCAGACTGATCGGGCGCAGGACTTCCTGTCCAAGATCCTCGGGCATTGATTGAATCGGGGTCAGATCCCGATTAAATGCTGAGTTCTTTTTGAGCGCCCTTGGCCGGGATTGCGCCCGGCAGCGCACTCACTTTCTTTGCTTCGCCAAAGAAAGTAAGCAAAGAAAGGCGAGCCGCAGTCAGGGCCCTTCGGGTTCCTTGCGCTGCTCGCATCGGGCGGGGTCGGGTGCAAACTCGCGTCGCTCAAACAAGCACCCTCCCTGATCCGCCCGCTGCTGCGCTGCTCAGCCCTGCCAGAACGGCATGAAGTCCTTGCGGGGCATTGCTTCGCTCGCCCCCTGAATTCAATGCGCGACGTTTTTCGGGTCTTGTACGTACGCTTGGGTTCCTACTATCCGTTCACCACCAATACTCGCACCAGAGGCGGGGCTGCGGGTTGGGGCGATTTGGCGAGTTTGCGAGTATGAGCCCCGGCCCGCAGCCCCGCCTCTGGTTCCACAAGCCGTATTCCCAAGAGCCCCGACCCGCAGCCTCTGGCAACAACAAGGCCAGAGCACCTGCGCCAACAAAGGCCAAAACGATAGCCACAGGTTTGAGACAATACGTCCCATGACCCAAGAACTCACCCTCATCCGCCCCGACGACTGGCACTTGCATGTGCGCGATGGTGCCGCCCTGAACGTGGTGGTGCCGCACACGGCCGCGCAGTTTGGCCGCGCCATCATCATGCCCAACCTCAAGCCGCCCGTGACCACGGCCGAACAGGCGATGGCCTACAAGGCGCGCATTCAGGCCGCTGTGCCCAAAGGCATGAGCTTTGAGCCGCTCATGACGCTGTACCTGACGGACAACCTGGCACCGGCAGAAATCGCCCGCGCCAAGGCCGCTGGCGTGGTGGCCTGCAAGCTCTACCCGGCAGGTGCCACCACCAACAGCGATGCGGGCGTGACCGACCTGCGCAAGATCTACCCCGTGCTCGAAGCCATGCAGCGCGAAGGCGTTTTGCTGCTGGTGCACGGCGAAGTCACTTCGTCCGACATTGACCTGTTCGACCGCGAAGCCGTGTTCATCGAGCAGCAGCTGATCCCGCTGCGCCGCGACTTCCCGGGCCTGAAAATCGTGATGGAACACATCACCACGAAAGAAGCCGCTGACTATGTTGCGGCAGGCGATGCGAACTTGGGCGCGACCATCACTGCGCACCACCTGCTGTACAACCGCAACGCCCTGTTCTTGGGCGGCATGCGCCCGCATTACTACTGCCTGCCCGTGCTCAAGCGCGAGACGCACCGCTTGGCGCTGGTGCAAGCCGCCACCAGTGGCAACGCCCGTTTCTTTTTGGGCACTGACAGCGCCCCGCACCCAGCGCACCTCAAAGAGCACGCCAGCGGTTGCGCAGGCTGCTACACCGCGCACGCCGCCATCGAGATGTATGCCGAAGCCTTTGACCAGGCCGGCGCGCTGGACAAGCTCGAAGGCTTTGCCAGCTACTTTGGGGCAGACTTTTACGGTCTGCCGCGCAACACCAGCAACATCACCCTGCGCCGCGAAAGCTGGACGCCTGCCGAGAGCTTTGCCTTTGGCGAAGCCGAACTCAAGCCCCTGCGTTCGGGAGAAAGCCTGCCGTGGCGTCTGGTGGCGGGCTGAGCCCCAACCGGGCTGGGCAGCGCTGCGCGCCATCTTCCAGCTTGAGCGTGCCCGACATCGACTGGGACGCGCCTTGGCTGGCCGACTGGCGGGCCGTGGGCGAGCCCATCGCACGCCAAGTGGCGGCGGGCATGCCCCAGCCAGAGGCCTTGAGCGCAGACAGCTGTGCCCCCGTGCGCTTTGTGCCGCAACTCCACTTGCCCGAAGGCCAAGCCTACGAAGACTTTATTTTTGCCACGGGCCAAGTGCCTACCCGCGAAGGCCTGCACGACTTCTTCAATGCCCTGTGCTGGATGCATTTCCCGCAGGCCAAAAAACGCTTGAACCAGTTGCAGGCCCGAGAAATCGCCCGTGCCGGGGTGGGCCAGGTGCGCGGCCCGGTGCGTGACGCTGCCACCGTGTTCGATGAAAACGCGCTGCTGATCCAGACCTCCGATGCCGTGTGGTCCGCCTTGACCGAGCACCGCTGGTTGGATGCTTTCCTTAGGTTTCGCAGTGAGTGGGCGCACACATGTCTTTGGGCTTTCGGCCATGCCGCCCTCGAAAAAGCGGTGCAGCCCTACAAATCGATCACCGTTCACCTGTGGCGCGTGCCGCAAGGTGTGGCGCAGGCTGACCTCGACGCTTGGTTGGCGCAAGACCTCACGCCTGAAAAACTGGCTCGAAAGCCCTTCAGTCCCTTGCCCCTGCTGGGGGTGCCCGGCTGGTGGCGGGCCAACGAAGACCCGTCTTTTTACGCCGATGCCAGCGTGTTCCGCCCCCTCAGAGGCACCCGCACGACCGAAAAACCGTACGCCAATCCGGAAATCACGCCCCCGGCTTGATTTTGCACTCCGACACCCTAATATCCCTCCCAACGTGCCCGCGTTTTCCGGGTGAAAGTGAAACTGAACATGAAACGCATTTTTCTTTTCGTCGTGACCAACCTGGCCGTGGTGCTGGTGTTGGGCATCGTCGCCAACTTGCTGGGCGTCAACCGCTTCCTGACGTCCAACGGCCTGAACCTGGGCGCTTTGCTGGGTTTTGCGCTGATCATGGGCTTTGGTGGCGCCATCATTTCTTTGCTCATGAGCAAATGGATCGCCAAAATGTCCTCGGGGGTCAAGCTCATTGAGCAACCGGCCAACGCTGACGAAGCCTGGATCGTGGACACCGTCCGTAAATTGGCCGACAAAGCCGGTATCGGCATGCCCGAAGTCGGCATTTTTGAAGGCGACCCCAACGCTTTTGCCACCGGCGCCTTCCGCGACTCGGCCCTGGTGGCCGTGTCAACGGGCTTGCTGCAAAACATGACGCATGAAGAAATCGAGGCCGTGCTCGCCCACGAAGTGGCGCACATTGCCAACGGCGACATGGTCACCATGACCCTGATCCAGGGGGTGATGAACACGTTTGTGGTGTTCATCTCCCGTGTGGTGGGTTATGCGGTGGACAGCTTTTTGCGCAAAAACGACGAAGAAAACACCGGCCCCGGCATTGGTTACTACGTGACCACCATCGTGATGGACATTTTGCTGGGCGTTCTCGCTGCGATCATCGTGGCCTGGTTCAGCCGTCAGCGCGAATTCCGAGCCGATGCCAGCGCGGCGCAGTTGATGGGCCGTAAGCAGCCCATGATCAACGCCTTGGCCCGCTTGGGCGGTGTGCACACCGCCGAGTTGCCCAAGAGCATGGCTGCCATGGGCATCGCCGGTGGCATCGGCCAGCTTTTCAGCACCCACCCGCCCATCGAGCAGCGCATTGAGGCGCTGAAAAACAGCGCCTTATAAGGACACTTCGTCCTGACCCCTCGCATCCAGGTGCGAGGTGTCACCCCAGCCCACCAGCGACAGGCCTTGCGGCGTCCACAACAGGCGGTTGACCGCGGTGTTGGTCAGTTGCCAAGTGCGCGGGGCTTGCAAATCCAGCCGGGTAGCCGCGCGGTAAAGGATGTCCAGCACGCCGCCGTGTGCCACCATCACGATTTGTTGACCCGTGTGGCGCGCCGCCAATTCGTCCACCGTGCGCACAATGCGCTCGCGCAAAGCCAAGAGCGATTCACCGCCTTCAGGTGGCGTCCAATCTGGCGTGCGCTTGCGCCAGTGCCAGGCGTGTTCCGGGAATTGGGTTTCTACCTCGGCGTAAGTGCGCCCCTGAAATGAACCAAAGTGGCGTTCGCGCAAACCCATGTGGGCGCTGACCGCTTGGCCCATAGACTGGGCAATGGCTTGGGCCGTGGCATGCGCCCGTGACAGGTCGCTGGCATAAATCGCATTCACCACTTCGCGCTCGGCCAGAGCGCGAGCCAGGTGCTGCGCTTGGCGCAGGCCCACGTCGTTGAGTGGGATGTCCAGATGACCCTGCAAACGCGTGTCAACGTTCCAGGCGGTTTCGCCGTGGCGGATGGCCAAAATGCGGGTCGGTTCCATAAATTCCTAGATTCAGCGGGGCACTTCGATGTTGACCCGGCGTGGACCCGCAGGCGGATTGGGGAAATTGGCCAGGGCGGCTTGGAACAGTGTCGCAAAAATCGGCACGCTGTCGCTCCAGGGGCCTGAGTGGCTGGCGCGGGTTTCATACACCACTTGGCCCGACTTCAGGTCGCGCATGATGACGCTGACCTCACGGCGGTAATGTGTGGGCGGAGGAAAGCGCATGCCCATGCCCAGACCGACGTGCGAGCCCAAGCCCCCACCAAAACCCGATCCGATGGCGATGCTGCCGTAAGGCGTCCAGCCCGGACCCAAAGGACGACCCCAAGGGTCAGCCGGGTACTGCGAGCCGCTGAAGCCCAGCATCACGCTCAGGCTGGCCCCGGCATCATCACGCACCAAACCCACGGCGGTCATGGCGGCCTGCGCTTGCTGCTCGGCCAAACCGGCTTCGGGGTTGTGCACCTGAGAGGGCAGGCGTTCGAAACGGTATTTGGCGCCTTGCAAATTCATACCCGGTGGCACTGCTGCCACCGAGACCACATCGCTGTCGATCAGGCGCATGGAGGCGCAGCCCGTCATCAAGGTCAAGGCCATCGCGGCCAAGGCCATCGAAAACCACCGCGTGAGCTGCCGAGTTGCTGAGCGCATGAGCTGTCCCTTTGAGGGTTACATCGAGATGACCTGAATGCCCGGCAAAGAAGCTTCCTTGAACTCTTCTTCGTCAAAAGCCTTGTCGCCGTCGTCCGATTCGATGCCCGTGATTTTCAGGTCCTTGAAGCCGTGCAGCTTGGCGTCCATCAAATGTGAGGGCACCACGTTTTGCAAAGCCGAGAACATGTTTTCAATGCGGCCAGGGTGCTTCTTTTGCCACTCGCGCAGCATGTTGCCCACCTGCAGGCGTTGCAGGTTTTCCTGACTGCCGCACAGTGTGCAAGGGATGATGGGGAACTGTCGGTGCTCTGCCCAACGGATCAGGTCGGTTTCGGCCACATAGGCCAACGGACGGATCACCATGAACTCGCCGTTGTCGCTGACCAGCTTGGGGGGCATGCCCTTGAGCTTGCCGCCAAAAAACATGTTCAAAAAGAAGGTTTGCAGCATGTCGTCGCGGTGGTGGCCGAGCGCCAACTTGTTGCATTTGAGCTCGCGTGCGACGCGGTACAAAATGCCCCGGCGCAGACGACTGCACAGGCTGCACATGGTCTTGCCTTCGGGGATCTTGTCCTTCACGATCGAGTACGTGTCTTGCGTCTCGATGTGGAACTCCACGCCCAGCTCTTTGAGGTACGCAGGCAGGATGTGATCGGGAAAGCCGGGTTGCTTTTGATCCAGGTTGACCGCGACCAGTTCAAAGTCCACCGGGGCGCGGGCCTTCATTTTGAGCAGGATGTCGAGCATGCCGTAGCTGTCTTTGCCCCCCGACATGCAAACCATGATGCGGTCACCCGCTTCGATCAGGTTGAAGTCGCTGATGGCTTGACCCATCTGGCGGCACAGGCGTTTTTCGAGCTTGTGGGTTTCGCGCTCGATCTTGATGGCTTTGGCGGCCTCTGATTCGGCTTGCGCTTGTACCCAGGCGTTGTCTGCTGCTGTGTCTGTGTTCATGAGGTTCACCACTGTCCGGTTTCCATGCGAATGGCCACTTCGCAGTCTTCAAAAATTTCAAGTTTGGCAATCTTGACGCGCAC